>JAJPEP010000034.1 GCA_021166845.1 Thiobacillus sp. | reverse complement strand
CAGCAGCTCGGCGAGCTCCTCCTCGTTCCTCGCGCGCTCGTCGATCTGCGGTTCCTTCTCGCGCGCCTCGGCCAGGCTGATGCCCAATTCGTTCGGCACCAGCTTGACGAACTTGTCGACGAACAGATATGGCAGGTCGAGAACGCGACCGACGTCGCGCAGCACCGCCTTCGCCGCCATGGTGCCGAAGGTCGCGATCTGCGACACCGCCGTGTGGCCGTACTTGTCCTTGACATACTGGATCACGCGCTCGCGCCCGTCCTGGCAGAAGTCGATGTCGAAGTCGGGCATCGACACCCGCTCGGGGTTCAAAAAGCGCTCGAACAGCAGGTCGTAGGCAAGCGGATCGAGGTCGGTGATGGAAAGGCTGTACGCGACCAGCGAACCGGCGCCGGAGCCGCGCCCCGGCCCCACCGGCACGCCGTTGTTCTTGGCCCAGTTGATGAAGTCGGACACGATCAGGAAGTAGCCGGGGAAGCCCATCTGGATGATGGTGCCGAGCTCGAACTCCAGCCGCTCGGTATATTCGGGCAGCTTGGCGGCGCGGAGTTCCGGGTCGAGATAGAGGTGGGCCATGCGCTCATGCAGACCTTCGAAGGATCGCTGCCGCATGTAATCGTCGAGACTCATGCCATCCGGCGTCGGGAAGTCGGGCAGGCGGCTCTTGCCGAGTTCCAGCGTGAGATTGCAGCGCTTGGCGATTTCGACGCTGTTGGCAAGCGCCTCGGGCAGATCGGCGAACAGCTCGGCCATCTCCTCCGGCGTCTTGAAATACTGCTCGGCGGTGAATGGCCGCGGCCGCCGCGGATCGCCCAGCATCATGCCCTCGGCGATGCAGACGCGCGCCTCGTGCGCCTTGAAGTCGTCAGGCAGCATGTACTGGATCGGATGGGTGGCCACCGACGGCAGATTCAGCGCCGCGCCGATGTCGAGCAGACCGTCGATGAGGCGTTCGGCATGCGGCTGGCCGAAGCGCTGCAGTTCCAGATAGTAGCGCCCGGGAAACAGCGCGGCCCACGCTTCGGCCGCCGCGCGCGCGGCGTCCGGCTTGTCGTCGAGTATCGCCTGCGCGACGTTGCCGCTGTCGCCTCCCGACAGCGCCAGCAAGCCGTCGGTGCCGTCACGCAGCCAGGCAGGATCGACCTCGGCGCGGCCGCGATGGAGATTTTCAAGATAGGCGCGGGTGAGCAAATCGCACAGGCGGCGATAGCCTTCGCGATGCTGCACCAGCAGCAGCAGGCGCGAGGGGCGGTTCCTGTCCGCGGCGTTGGTCACCCACACGTCGCAGCCGAAGATCGGCTTGATGCCGGCGCCGCGCGCGGCGCGATAGAACTTCACCCAGCCGAAGGTGTTCGACAGGTCGGAGAGCCCGAGCGCGGGCATGCCCGACTCGCGCGCGCGCTTGACCGCCTCGCCTATCCGCACCAGGCCATCGGTGACGGAATACTCGGTGTGCAGGCGGAGGTGGATGAAGTGCGGGTCGGTCATGGGGCGAAAGCGGAAATGCAGCCCGCTATTTTAACGCCGCTGCGAGCGACCCAAAAACAAAAGGCAGCCGCAGCTGCCTTTTGTCTGGTCAAGCGCCGGACTTACCGGTATTTACCCGCAAGGGGCAGGCCGTGGTTGTCCCCGCAAGGAGGAGGCCATGACTGTAAAGCCGCTAAAGCAGCAACATTCATGCACTAAAGCCGACAAGTCGGCAACAACCACGCTCAATTGGCGCGGCGCTTGAATTCGTTGGTGCGGGTGTCGATTTCGATCATGTCGCCGATGTCGACGAACGCGGCGACCGGCAGTTCGAACCCGGTGGGCTTGATGCGCGCCGGCTTCATCACCTTGCCGGAGGTGTCGCCACGCACGGCGGGCTCGGTGTATTCGACTTCGCGAACGACGGTGGTGGGCATCTCGACCGAGATCGCCTTGCCGTCGTAGAACACCACTTCGACCGGCATGCCGTCGTCGAGGTAGTTCAGCGCGTCGCCGAGGTTGTCGGCTTCGATTTCATACTGGTTGTAGTCGCTGTCCATGAACACGTACAGCGGATCGGCGAAGTAGGAGTAGGTGCATTCCTTGCGCTCGAGGTTGACGGTTTCGAATTTGTCGTCGGCGCGGTAGACGCTCTCGGTACCCGAACCGGTGAGCAGGTTCTTGAGTTTCATTTTGACGACGGAGGAATTGCGGCCCGATTTCGAAAATTCGGCCTTTTGCACCACCATCGGGTCTTTTCCGACCATCACGACGTTGCCGGCGCGGAGTTCCTGTGCGATTTTCATGGATGTGTCCTGCTGCGAGAGCGCTAAGAGTTTGAGAAAACCCCGCATTTTATCTTATTTTCCGCAAAATCCACCAGCTTGTCGGTGAGCCGTCCGGCCAGCCTGAGGCGGTCGCACCAGGCCACCGCATGCGCCTCGATGACGGCCGGGTGCGACCGCCCCGCCGACCCGCACGCGGCCAGATCATCCGCGTCCGGCATCCCGTTCCAATGCCGCCACATTGCGCTCACCGCGCGCGCCGCGGCGCCATCCAGCCCCTCCGTGTAGTGCGCCAGCAGGGCGTTCATCTTGTCCCAGTGCGCCGCGTCGGCCTGCGGATAGGCCTGCCACACCAGCGGACGCGCCGCCCACTGCGCGCGCACGCAGGAATCCTCGCCGCGCACGAAATTCAGATCGCATGCCCACAGCAGATGGTCGTACCGATCCTGGTCCAGAAACGGCAGGATGCGCAGTCGCAAGGCGCCGCGCCGATGCGACGCGCCCGCTTGTAAAGTTGGCACCGAAAGCCACGCCGCCAGTTGCGGAATGACCCGGCCTTCGGGCACCAGGCAGGTGATGGGGCGCGGGTCGGCCGCCCAGGCATCGAGCAGAACCGGCAGCGCCGGATTCTCGTAGGCGAACAGAGACACCCGCAATTCGCCCGGCGGCGGCGCCTGCAGCCCCAGTTGGCGCCAGAATGCGCCGGTTCCGCGCTCCACGAACGCGGCGCGACGCGCCTCCAGGCCCGCCTCGGCCAGCAGGCCGCCGGTGTCCGGCGTGTAGCCGGGAAAGAAAAAAAACCGCGTCAGCGGCAGCCGCGGATGCGGCGACGGCAGGCCATGGTGTTCGGCCACCCAGGGCTCGGCGCTGAGGTATTCGAGATTGATCCACACCGGCGGCGGCGACTGCTCGCCCATCGCCGCCAGGTAGGCTTCAGGCAGGGCGCAGCCGAAGGCATCGATCACCACCTGCGCCGGCTCTGCCGCGGCAAACGGCGTGCGCCACGCACACACCGTCACCCCTTCGCAGGACTGCTCGGCCGCATTCGCATCGATCGCCGGCCAGATGCGCTGAAACGCATGCAGATCGTCCACCCACAGCCGCACCGCCAGGCCATGCTCGCCGGCCAGCCCGCGCGCCAGCCGCCAGGCGATTCCGATGTCGCCATAGTTGTCGACGACCTTGCAGAAGATGTCCCAGGTGCGCATGCCGCGCATCCTACCGCATCGATCCGGGTGATTGCGTCGTGCCGGCGCGCCAGAAAGCATCTCCGCTTTCCCAAATTTCCGGAATCCCGGGTTGGCAGGAAACCACAGTCCGGCCGAGGCCCTTGAAAAAATGCATTCCAGGTAGTAAAAAGCAGTACGTTTGGTTTCAAGAACCGTAAGGCTTGGCATTACCGCAGGAACATCGCCGGGTAGCGCGCTTGAATTCAGACCGACGGCCAATAATTCCCGCCGTCACGTCATCCGCCAGCGCAATTGTGCTTATCGCGGTTATGTTGGGTATCACGCCAAGGAGGAAGTTTGAATGACAACAGGTACGGTCAAGTGGTTCAGCGACGCCAAGGGGTTCGGCTTCATCACCCCGGATGACGGCGGCGAGGATGTATTCGCGCATTTTTCCGCTATCCAGAGCAATGGTTTCAAGACGCTGAAAGAAGGGCAGAAGGTCAGTTTCGAAGTT
>JAJPEP010000032.1 GCA_021166845.1 Thiobacillus sp. | reverse complement strand
CTGACCCCTGACCCCTGACCCCTGACCCCTGACCCCTGACCCCTGACCCCTGACCCCTGACCCCTGACCCCTGACCCCTGACCCCTGACCCCTGACCCCTGACCCCTGACTCACCCCTCGCTCTCGCGCCGCTCGGGGTCGAAACTATCCCAGCGCCCGCACGCCGGGCAGCGCCAGAAGAACTGCTTGGCCTTGAATCCGCAGCTGCCGCACTGGTAGCGCATCATGCGCAGGCTGTGCGACGCCACCAGGCTTTTTTCCACCTGCAGCAACTCTCGCTGTTCGGGGCTGGCTTCGATAAGATCGGCCTCCAGCAGGCGATCCAGCGTGCGCAGGGTCGGGTTGCGCCGCAACTCCTCGCGCGCCAGCTGGCGGGCCGCCGCCGCGCCTTCGGTTTCAGACACCGCCAGATACAGGGCGTTGAATACATCCTGCGACGGCTGCCTGGTATACAGCGCGCGCAGCCACTGCACGCCTTCTGCCAGCCGCCCCAGCTGGCGATAGCTGCCGAGCACGCGATCCACCACCAGCGCCATGTGCGCCGTGTTCTGGGTTTCGACCAGACGCCAGTCGGCAATCGCGGCTTCGTGGCGTCCTGCCGCCGCGTCGAGATCGCCCGCCATGAGATTGGCGCGAACCGACTGGCGGTTGGACAGGAGTGCCTGCCGCAGGTGCGCCGCGGCCGCGTCGGGATTGCCTTTCGCCGACTCCAGCAGCGCCAGTTCGCAAAAAAAGTGGGCGATGTCGGCATTGAGCGGCTTGCTGGTGTCCTTCTCCAGCAGGCGCGCCGCGTCGATGGCCTTCTGCCAGTCCTTTTCCTGTACGTAGATTTCCAGCAGATAGGTGCGCGCCAGCCCATGCTGCGAGGTTTCCAAAAGCTTGCCGAACACCTGCTCGGCGCGGTCGAGCAGCCCGGCCTTCAGATAATCCTGCCCCAGTTCGCTCATCGCGCGCAGGCGCTGGTCTTCGGCCAGGCCTTCGCGCTCAAGCAGGTTTTCGTGCATGCGAATGGCGCGGTCGAGTTCACCGCGGCGGCGAAACAGGCCACCCAGCGCAAAGTGCAGATCGATGGTCTGGGGTTCGAGTTTGACGACTTCGAGAAAGGCTTCGATGGCCTTGTCCGGCTGCTCGTTGAGCAGAAAATTCAGCCCGCGGAAATACGAATTGGGCAGCGCGCGCGATTCGGTCACCACCTGGCGAATGTCGATCCGCGCCGCCAGCCAGCCCAGCACGAAAAACAGGGGGAACGCCAGCAGCCACCAAAACTCGAATTCCATGGCGTCAGACGACAGGCATGTCGGTTGTTTGCGTGACCGTATCCGGCTCGATCACCCGCGGCTTGCGGGAAAGCTCGCGTCGCAGGCGAAATACGGTCGGCAGCAAGGCCAGCACGCCCATCAGCGCGCCCAGCATGAACGCCAGCCCCAGCATGACGATCAACGGCGCCTGCCACACATAGTCCAGGTAGGAATTGAACGTGACGCTATGGCTGTTTTTCAGGGCAAAGCCCAGCACCAGCAGGAACACCAGCAATTTCACCGCCAGCCCCAGATAACGTGTGAGATTTTTCATGGTCGATCGCGTCAGAGTGGCGTCCATTCTACCTTTGCAGGCCGACTTCAAAAAGTGGCGATAAAAAAGAAAACGGCGCTCGACGCGCCGTTTTCACCTGCCTTACACGAGAACTCAGAGCGGGAAATCCACCCGGTCGCGCAACTCCTTGCCCGCCTTGAAGTGCGGCACATACTTGGCCGGCACCTGCACGCGCTCGCCCGACTTGGGATTGCGCCCGAGACGGGCGGGACGGAAGCTCAGGCTGAAGCTGCCAAACCCACGGATTTCGATGCGTTCGCCGCGCGCCAGGTTTTTCGCCAGCGCATCGAGGATCGTTTTCACCGCCATCTCGATATCCGCAACCGAAAATTGCGAATGCCGCGCCGTGAGTTGAGCAATCAGCTCGGACTTGGTCATGGATTACTGCTCGGCGCTCTTGTTTTCGAGCTTGGCCTTCAGCAGCGCGCCGAGGTTGGTCGAACCGGTGGCGGCCGCTGCGGAGTCGGCGGCGAGTTTCTTCATCGCCGAATCCTGCTCGGTTATGTCCTTGGCCTTGATCGACAGGTTGATCACGCGGTTCTTGCGATCGACGTTGATGATCATGGCTTCGATCTCGTCGCCTTCCTTGTAGTGGCTGCGCATGTCTTCGACGCGGTCGCGCGAAACTTCGGATGCGCGCAGGTAGCCTTCCATGTCGCTGTCCAGCTGCACGGTGGCGCCCTTGGCTTCCACGGTCTTGATGGTGCCCTTGACGATGCTTCCCTTCTCGTGGCCCGTCGCGTAGCTGGTCAGCGGGTCGCCTTCGAGCTGCTTGATGCCGAGCGAAATACGCTCGCGCTCGAGATCGATACCGAGCACCACGGCCTCGACGTCCTGGCCCTTGCGGAAGTTGCGCACGGCCTCTTCGCCGGGAATGTTCCACGACAGGTCGGACAGGTGAACCAGGCCGTCGATGCCGCCCGGCAGGCCGATGAACACGCCGAAGTCGGTGATCGACTTGATCGCGCCGGCAACCTTGTCACCCTTCTTGTGGCTGATCGCGAAGTCTTCCCACGGGTTGGACTTGCACTGCTTCATGCCCAGCGAGATGCGGCGCTTGTCCTCGTCGATGTCGAGCACCATGACTTCGACCTCGTCGCCCAGCTGCACCATCTTCGAGGGGCTGACGTTCTTGTTGGTCCAATCCATTTCGGAGACGTGCACCAGGCCTTCGATGCCTTCCTCGATCTCGACGAACGCGCCGTAGTCGGTCAGGTTCGCGACCTTGCCGAACATGCGCGTGCCTTTGGGGTAGCGGCGCGCGATGCCGACCCACGGATCGTCACCCAGCTGCTTGATGCCGAGCGAAACGCGGTTTTTCTCGGTGTCGTAGCGCAGGATCTTGGCTTCCAGTTCCTGGCCGACGTGCACCACTTCCGACGGATGCTTGACGCGGCGCCAGGCCATGTCGGTGATGTGCAGCAGGCCGTCGATGCCGCCCAGATCCACGAACGCGCCGTAGTCGGTGATGTTCTTCACCACGCCCTTGACAATGGAGCCTTCCTTCAGGTTCTCCATCATCGCTTCGCGGTCGGCGCCCATGGTCTCTTCCAGCACGGCGCGGCGCGACACCACCACGTTGTTGCGCTTGCGGTCGAGCTTGATGACCTTGAATTCCATTTCCTTGTATTCGTAGGGCGTGGTGTCCTTGACCGGACGCATGTCCACCAGCGAACCTGGCAAGAAGGCGCGCAGGCCGCCCACCAGCACCGTCAGGCCGCCCTTGACCTTGCCCTGCACCATGCCGGTGACGATCCGGCCTTCGTTCATCGCGGCTTCCAGATCCAGCCATGCGGCCAGTTTCTTGGCGCGCTCGCGCGACAGCTTGGTCGCGCCGAAGCCGTCTTCGATCGACTCGATGGCGACCGCGACAAAATCACCGATCTTGGCTTCGACTTCGCCAAGATCGTTCTTGAATTCTTCAACCGGAATCAGGCTCTCGGATTTGAGGCCGGCATTCACGGTCACGAAATTGCTGTCGATGTCGATAATTTCAGCGGTGATGACTTCACCCTGACGCATTTCCTGATGAACCAGGGATTCCTCGAACAGGTCGGCAAAACTTTCCATCGAAGCGGGGGCGGAAGTAGCGGTAGCAGTAGACATTAAAACCTTCAGTCCGTCGGTGAGGACGGGGTTGGTTGCACATCGCCAGCCTGCGGGCGCAGGACTGACACGTTAATTACCTTGTTTGCTGCGTGCCATACACAAAGTGTAGTGCGCCAGCACCGCCAGCACCGCCGACTCGATATCCATGTGGGTAGTGTCGAGCAACAGCGCATCGGCGGCGGGTTTGAGCGGCGCCACGGCGCGGGCCGTGTCGCGCGCATCGCGCGCCTGCATATCAGCAACAAGGGCGGGGAGATTAGCAGAGTTCCCCTTCTCGATCAACTGCTTATACCGCCGCTCCGCGCGCGCGGAGGCAGAGGCGGTGAGAAAGACCTTGGCCACCGCGTCTGCAAACACCACGGTGCCCATGTCGCGGCCGTCGGCCACCAGCCCGGGGGCCTGCCGGTAGGCGCGCTGGCGGTCGAGCAGCGCCGCCCGCACCGCCGGCAGCGCCGCCACTTTGGAGGCGCCCTCGCCCACCGTTTCGGCGCGGATGGCGTCGGTGACGTTTTCCTCGTCCAGCCACACCGCGCCGTCGCGGAACGTCGCCGGCAGCTTCGCCGCCAGCGCCGCCACGGCCGCCTCGTCGTCGAGCGCCACGCCATGCTTCATCGCCGACAGCGCGGTCAGCCGGTAGAGCGCGCCGCTGTCGAGGAAATGAAAGCCGAGTGCCGCTGCCACGCGCTCGGCGACGGTGCCCTTGCCCGAGGCCGAGGGGCCGTCGATGGCAATTACGGGTGAGGGGTGAGGAGTAAGGGGTGAGGAACGCGTCATTGGGCAATCCCCGCAAAAATATTGAAATAATCAGGGAAGGTCTTGTTCACGCACGCCGGGTCGTTGATGCGCAGCGGCACGCCGCCCAGCGCCACCAGCGACAGGCACATCGCCATGCGGTGGTCGTCGTAGGTGTCGATTACCGCGTGAGGGGTGAGGCGTGAGGCGTGAGGCGGGGTGATGCGGAGGTAATCCGCGCCCTCTTCCACCGTCGCGCCGACCTTGCGCAGCTCGGTCGCCATCGCGGCGATGCGGTCGGTTTCCTTCACCCGCCAGCTGGCGATGTTTTTCAGCGTGGTCGTGCCGTCTGCGAACAGCGCCGCCACCGCCAGCGTCATCGCGGCGTCGGGAATGGCGTTGCAATCGAGGTCGATTGCTTTGAGGCGACCCGCTTTGGGAGAACGCGCCTCGATCCAGTTCGGTCCCATTTCGATCCGTGCGCCCATCAGCGCCAGCGCGTCGGCAAAGCGCACGTCGCCCTGCACGCTGTCGGCGCCGACCCCTTCCACCCGCACCGGGCCGCCGCCGATGGCGCCGGCCGCCAGAAAGTACGACGCCGACGAGGCATCGCCCTCGACGTAGAGTTCACCCGGGCTGCGATAGCGCGCATCGGCCGCCACCGTGAAACTTGCCCAGCCGTCCTGCGCCACCTCGACGCCGAAACGGCGCAACATCGCCAGCGTGATGCCGATGTAGGGCCTGGAAATCAGCTCGCCGGCCACCTCGATCGTGGTGGTTTTCTGCCGCAGCGGCAACGCCATCAGCAGGCCGGTGAGAAACTGGCTCGACACATTGCCGCGCACCTGCGCGCGGTCGCCGGCGGGCATCGCCGGATGGACATGCAGCGGCGGAAATCCGGGCTTGCCGAGGTAGTCGATCTGCGCCCCGAGCTGCCTCAGCGCATCGACCAGATCGCCGATCGGCCGCTCGTGCATGCGCGCGACGCCTTTCAGCACATAGTCGCCGCCGGAGAGTGCCAGCGCGGCGGTCAGCGGGCGGAAAGCCGTGCCTGCGTTGCCCAGGAAGAGTTCGGCCTGCTTGACCGGGAAAGCGCCGCCGACGCCGCCGATGCGCCAGCGATTGGCGCCGCAATCCTCAACACCGACGCCCAGCGTGCGCAGCGCCGCCAGCATGTGGCGCGTGTCGTCGGAATCGAGCAGGTCGTAGACCTCGGTCACGCCGTCGGCCAGCGCCGCCAGCAGCAGCACGCGGTTGGAAATGCTTTTGGAGCCGGGCAGGCGCACCGTGCCGCGCGCGGCGGTGCTTGCGGGCAAATCGAGAAATTCCATCAAGAATCCTGTTTTTTCATCCAGTTCTCACGCGCGTTGCGGGCGCGCGAAAACAGCTTCAGCAAGGCATCGGCGTCTTCCCCGGCCACGGCCTGGCGCAGCGATTGCAGCGCCGCGACATAGGCGTCCAACTCGGCCAGCACCGCCTCGCGATTCGCCAGCGCGATGTCGCGCCACATCTCGGGCGCGGAGCCGGCGATGCGGGTGAAATCGCGAAAGCCGCTGGCGGCAAAGCGGAAGAAGGTGTCGCCGTCGGCGCGCTGCGCCAGCTCGTCCACCAGCGCGAACGCGGCCAGATGCGGCAGGTGGCTCACCGCGGCAAACACGCGGTCGTGCTGCGCGGCATCCAGCATTTCGACCTGCGCCCCGGCCGCCTCCCACAGCGCCCGTACGGCGGCGAGCGCGTCAGCGCGGGTGTCAGCCTGCGGCGTCAGCACCACTTTTTTGCCCTGGTACAGATCGGCGCGCGCGGCGCCGGGGCCGCTCTGCTCGGAGCCGGCGATCGGATGGCCGGGCACAAAATCGACGGCCCGCGCGCCGAGCGCCGCGCGGGCCGCCGCGACCACGTTGGCCTTGGTGCTGCCGGCGTCGGTAACAATGGCGCCGGCCTTCAGATGCGGCGCGAGATTTTTCAGTACGACTTCGGTCTCGCCCACCGGCAGCGCCAGCAGGATGCAGTCGGCCTGGCCGGCCCCGGCCCAGTCGACCGCGCGGTCGATCAGGCCAAGCTCGCGTGCGACGGTGAGCCGCGCCGGACTGCGCCCGACCCCCAGCACCTCGCGTATCGCGCCCGCCTGTTTCAATGCCAGCGAGAAGGAGCCGCCGATCAGGCCGGTGCCGACGATGGCGAGCGTGTCGACGATCACAGGCAGGCCTTCCGGCCGCAAGGGTCAGGCTGTGGTTCTAAATCCACTAAAGCGGCAAGAACCATGCTCAATGCGCCGAGGAAGCGGGCGTTCTGTCCGGCCAGACCCACCGAAACACGCAGGAATTCGGGCAGGCCGTAATTGGCGACCGGGCGCACGATGACGCCGCGCTTCAGCAATTCGGTATTGATGCGAGTGGCGTCGTCGACTTTCGCCAGCAGGAAATTGCCTTTCGACGGCACCGTCTCGATTCCAAGTTCGGCCAGCCCGGCGACCAGTTGCGCCATTCCGGCGCTGTTCTGCGCATAGCTGCGCGCGAGGAACCCGGCGTCGTCGAGCGCGGCTTCGGCCGCGGCGAGCGCGGGCGCATTGACGTTGAAAGGATGGCGCACCCGGTTGAGCAGGTCGATGATTGCGGCGCTGCCGATCCCGTAGCCGACGCGCAGGCCGGCCAGGCCATACGCCTTGGAAAAGGTGCGGGTGATCAGCAGGTTGGGGAAGCGCGCCAGCCAGGCTGCGGTGTCGCGGCGATCGGCCGGCGGCAGGTACTCACCGTAGGCTTCATCCAGCACCACCAGCACCCAGGGCGGCACGGTTTCGAGAAAGGCCTCGATCTCCGCCCACGGCAGAAAGGTGCCGGTCGGGTTGTTGGGGTTGGCGATCCACAGCACACGGGTGTCGTCGCGGATCGCTGCGCGCATCGCGGTCAGGTCATGGCCGTAATGTTTCGCCGCTACCGCGATGCCCTGCGCACCCACCGTGTGTGTGGCGATCGGATAGACCGCAAAGGCGTGCTGCGCATATACCGACGAGGTGCCGGGCGTCAGGAAGGCGCGTGCGACCATATCCAGCACATCGTTGGAGCCATTTCCCAGCACAATCTGTGCGGCGGCGACGCCTAGTTTCTCCGACAGCTTCGCCTTCAGCGCGAAGCCCGCGCCGTCTGGATACAGCGCCATGTCGTGCAGCGCATCCTGCGCCGCCGCCAGCGCGGACGGGCTGGGGCCGAGGGGATTTTCATTGGATGCCAGCTTGACGATGTCGGCTTCGGCCAACCCCAATTCACGCGCAAGTTCGGAAATGGGCTTGCCGGGCTGGTATGGGGCGATGGCGTGCACGTGCGGCGGCGCAAAATCACAGCAGCTCATGACGAGGCCGCGGGGTAGGAACCGAGAATTTTCAGGAAGGCGGCGCGCGCCTTGATTTCGGCCAGCGCGCCAGCCAGTTTGACGTCTTCGCGGTGGCCTTCGCAGACGACGAAGAACAGGTATTCCCAGTTGCTTGACCGGGCCGGGCGCGATTCGAGCTTGCTCATGGAAATGCCTGCATCGGCGAGCGGCTGCAGCAGCTTGACCACCGCGCCCGGCTGGTTGTGCGCGCCCATCACCAGCGAGGTCTTGTCGCGCCCGGACGGCGCGGCATCGGTCTGCCCCAGCACCAGAAAACGCGTGGTGTTGCTGGCCTCGTCCTCGACGCGTTTTTCCACCACGGTCAGGCCATACAGTTCGGCGGCGGTTTCCGAGCCCAGCGTGGCGGCATCGGGCTCGACGGCCGCGCGGCGCGCCCCTTCGCTGTTGCTGACCACGCTGACCCGTTCGACGTTGGGGAGATGGCGGTTGAGCCATTGCTGGCACTGGGCGAGCGATTGCGCGTGGCCATATACCCGTTGAATGCCGCCCAAGCCGCCATGCTTGCGCATCAGGGTCTGGTGGATCGGCAGCATCACCTCGCCGCAGATCTTCAGCGGGCTTTCGACTATGAGATCGAGGGTTCGGCCGATCGCGCCCTCGGTCGAGTTTTCCACCGGCACCAGGGCAAAATCGGCGCGCCCGGTTTCCACCGCCTGAAAGCACGCATCGATGTCGGTCTCGGCCAGCGCCTCGACCTCGTGGCCGAAATGCTTGTAAACGGCCTGCTGGGTGAAGGTGCCGACGGGCCCCAGGTAGGCCACGCGGGTGGTGACTTCCACTGCGCGACACGCCGACATGATTTCGCGGATCAGCCGCTCGACGGTGTCGCCGGGCAGCGGCCCGGGGTTGGCCTCGCGCAGGCGCCGCACGATCTGCGCCTCGCGCTCGGGGCGGTAGATCTTTTCGCCGTTCTTGGCAAGCCCGACCTGCTGGGCGATGGCCGCGCGCTCCGACACCAGTTGCAGGACGGCGTCGTCGATGCTGTCGATGCGCGCGCGCAGCGCCTTTAGTCCCTCATCCATCGCGTCAGGCGGCAGGCAGATAGCGCACCGCGAGCACGCCCGCGATGACGGAGAGCTGCTGCATGACGGCGTCGGTCGCGGCGCTGTCGACGTCGACCAGCGTGTACGCCATGTCGCCCTTGGACTTGTTGACCATGTTGTGGATGTTGAGCCCGGCGGCGGCCAGCACCGACGAAATCTGCCCCACCATGTTGGGCACGTTGGCGTTGGCAACCGCGATGCGGTACGCGGATTCGCGCGGCATGCCGACGTTGGGGAAATTGACCGAATTGAGGATGTTGCCGTTTTCCAGATAGTCGGCGAGCTGCTCGGCCACCATCACCGCGCAGTTCTCCTCGGCTTCCTCGGTGGATGCGCCCAGATGCGGCAGCGCCACCACCTTGGCGCGGCCCTTGAGCGCGTTCGCAGGAAAGTCGCAGAGGTAGGCGTGCAGCTTGTTGGCATCGAGCGCCTCGATCACCGCGGCGTTGTCGACCACGCCCTCGCGTGCGAAATTCAGCAGCACCGCGCCAGGGCGCATCACGCCGATGCGCTGGGAATTGATCAGATTGCGGGTGGCATCGACGAGCGGCACATGAAGGGTGACGAAGTCGGCCATGCGCAGCACGTCCTCGACATTCTCGGCGCGCTTGACCTGCGACGGCAGCCGCCAGGCGGCGTCAACGGTAATGGCCGGGTCGAATCCAATCACGTTCATGCCGAGCTTGATCGCCGCTTCGGCGACATAGGAGCCGATCGCGCCCAGCCCGATCACACCGAGCGTGCGGCCCGGCAGTTCCGTGCCGGCGAACTGCTTCTTGCCGGCCTCGGTCGCCTTGTGCATTTCCTCGTCGGTGCCGGACAGGCCCTCGACGAACTTCAGCGCCGGCACCAGGTTGCGCGCGCCGATCAGCATGCCGGCGATGACCAGTTCCTTCACCGCATTGGCGTTGGCGCCCGGCGCGTTGAACACCGGCACCCCGCGCTCCGACATTTTCTTGACCGGGATGTTGTTGGTGCCTGCGCCGGCGCGGGCGATCGCGCGCACCGACGCCGGGATTTCCATTTCGTGCATGTTGGCCGAACGCACCAGGATGCCGTCCGGATCGGCGATGTCCCCGCCGACGATGTAATGCTCGGGCAGCCGCGCCAGCCCGCGCGCGGAAATCGCGTTGAGGGTGAGGATCTTGCGCGGCTCAGCCATGGCTTTTCTCGAATTCGTTCATGTACTCGACCAGCGCGCGCACGCCCTCGACCGGCATGGCGTTGTAGATCGAGGCGCGCATGCCCCCGACCGAACGGTGGCCCTTCAGCTGGATCAGGCCGCGTTCCTTGGCGCCCTTGAGGAAGGCCTCGTCGAGCGCGGCGTCCTTCAGGGTGAAGGGGATATTCATCAGCGAGCGGTTGTCCTTCGCCACCGGCGAAGCGTAGAAATCGGTTGCGTCGAGCGCGTCATACAGCAGCTTCGCTTTCTCGCGGTTGGTCTTTTCCATCGCGACGAGGCCGCCGCGCGCCTTCAGCCACTTGAACACCAGCCCCGCCGTGTACATGGCGAAGGTGGCCGGCGTGTTGTACATCGAGTCGTTATCGGCGTGGATCTTGTAGTCGAACATGGTCGGCGTGCCTTTCACGGTCTCGCCGATCAGGTCGTCGCGCACGATGACGATGGTGAGACCGGCCGGGCCGATGTTCTTCTGCGCGCCGGCATAGATCACCCCGAATTTCGACACGTCGATCGGCCGCGACAGGATGGTCGAGGACATGTCGGCCACCAGCGGTATGCTGCCGGTCTGGGGCGTCCAGAACATTTCCACGCCGCCGATGGTCTCGTTGGGCGTGTAGTGCACGTAGGCCGCGTTGGGATCGAGCTTCCACTGGTCCTGCGTCGGTGCGTAGCTGAAGTTCCTGTCTTCGCTGGTGGCCACCACGTTCACCGCGCCGTAGCGTTTCGCTTCCTTGATCGCCTTCTTCGACCACTCGCCGGTGTTCAGATAGTCGGCGCCGGCTTTGCCGCGCAGGAGGTTCATCGGCACCATGGCGAACTGGCTCGACGCGCCGCCCTGCAGGAACAGCACCTTGTAATTGGCGGGAATGCCCATCAGTTCGCGCAGGTCGGCTTCCGTCTCGGCGGCGATGCCCATGAATTCCTTGCCGCGATGGCTCATTTCCATCACCGACATGCCGGAACCGTGCCAGTCGACCAGCTCGGCCTGCACCTGCTGCAGCACATCCTTGGGAAGCACGGCCGGGCCGGCGCTGAAGTTATAGATCGTCATGATTTAGTCTCCTAATTCCTCTTCGTTGTCGGTTTCAGCCACTTTTTCCAGGCTGATCAGTGTTTCACCCTTGTCCAGATTGATCAGCGTGACGCCCTGCGTCGCGCGGCTCATGGAACGGATTTCCTTGACGCGCGTGCGGATCAACACACCGCCGGTGGTGATCAGCATGATCTCATCATCCGGCTTCACCAGCGTGGCGGCTACAACCTTGCCGTTGCGTTCGCTGGTCTGGATCGCAATCATGCCCTGCGTCGCGCGCGCATGGCGGGTGTATTCGCCGATTGGCGTGCGCTTGCCGTAGCCATTCTCGGTCGCGGTCAGCACGAAGTCGTTCTCGTCTTCGGCCACCAGCAGCGAAATCAGCTTCTTGCCCTTGGCGAGCTTCATGCCGATGACGCCGCGCGCGGTGCGTCCCATCGGGCGCACGTCGTTTTCGTCGAAGCGTACCGCCTTGCCGCCGTCGGAGAACAGCATCACATCGTGACGACCGTCGGTGATCGACGCGCCGATCAGAAAATCCTTGTCGTCCAGGCCCACCGCGATAATGCCGGTCGTGCGCGGACGCGAGAAGTCGGACAACGGCGTCTTCTTGACGATGCCGTTGCTGGTCGCCATGAACACATAGTGGTCGTCATCGAAGGTCTTGACCGGCAGCAGCGCGCTGATCTTCTCGCCGTCTTCCAGCGGCAGCAGGTTGACGATCGGCTTGCCGCGCGCGCCGCGCCCGCCCTGCGGCACGTTGTAGACCTTGAGCCAGTACATGCGCCCGCGGCTGGAGAAGCAGAGGATGTAGTCGTGGGTGTTGGCGACGAACATCTTCTCGATGAAGTCCTCGTCCTTGGTGCCCGCCGCCTGCTTGCCGCGCCCGCCGCGCTTCTGCGCGCGGTAGTCGTCGAGCGGCTGCGCCTTCATGTAGCCGCTGTGCGACAGCGTCACCACCATCTCTTCCGGCTTGATCAGGTCCTCCATCGACATGTCCTGGGCATTCTCGACGATGACCGAGCGGCGCGCGTCGCCGAACTGATCCCGGACCTGGGTCAGTTCGTCGCGGATGATCTGGGTGATGCGCGCAGGGTTGGCGAGGATGTCGAGCAGATCGGCGATCTTCGCCATGATGTCCTTGTACTCGCCGATGATCTTGTCGGATTCCAGGTTGGTCAGCCGCTGCAGCTGCATTTCCAGGATGCGCTGCGCCTGGATCTCGGACAGGTGGTAGCCGTCGCCATGCAGGCCGAACTCGGGCCCGACGTTCACCGGACGCGAGAACTCGGGATCGATGCGCGCCAGCATTTCCTCGACCATCGCCGATTTCCAGGCGCGGCCAAGCAGACGCTCCTTCGCGATCACCGGCGTTTCGGAGGACTTGATCAGCTCGACGATCTCGTCGACGTTGGCCAGCGCCACTGCCAGGCCTTCGAGGATATGGCCGCGTTCGCGCGCCTTCCGGAGGTCGAACACGGTACGGCGGGTGACGACTTCGCGGCGGTGGCGCAGGAAGGCGTCGAGCATCTGCCTCAGGTTGAGCAGGCGCGGCTGGCCGTCGATCAGCGCCACCATGTTCATGCCGAAGGTGTCCTGCATCTGCGTCTGCTTGTACAGATTGTTCAGGATGACGTCGGCATTCTCGCCGCGCTTCAGCTCGATATAGACGCGCATGCCGGACTTGTCGGATTCGTCGCGCAGGTCGGCGATGCCATCGATCTGCTTGTCGCGCACCAGTTCGCCGATCTTGATCAGGAGCGTGGCCTTGTTCACCTGGTACGGCAGCTCGTCGATGATGATCGCCTGCTTGCCGCCCTCCCTGCCCACGTCCTCGAAATGGCAGGTGGCGCGCATCACCACGCGGCCGCGCCCGGTGCGGTAGCCGTCACGCACGCCGGTCAGGCCGTAGATGATGCCGGCGGTGGGGAAGTCGGGCGCCTTGACGATGGCGATCAGCGACTCGATGTCGATCTCGGGGTCGTCCAGCAGCGCGAACAGCGCGGTGCAGATGTCGGTAAGGTTGTGCGGCGGAATGTTGGTCGCCATGCCCACCGCGATGCCGGACGAGCCGTTGATCAGGAGGTTGGGGATCTTGGTCGGCAGCACCAGCGGCTCATGCTCGGAGCCGTCGTAGTTGGGGCCGAAATCGACGGTTTCCTTGTCGAGGTCGGCCAAGAGCTCGTGCGCGATTTTTGACATGCGCACTTCGGTGTAACGCATCGCCGCCGCGTTGTCGCCGTCAACCGAGCCGAAGTTGCCCTGGCCGTCGATCAGCGGGTAGCGCAGCGAGAAATCCTGCGCCATCCGCACCATGGTGTCGTACACCGCGGTGTCGCCGTGCGGGTGGTATTTACCGATGACGTCGCCGACCACGCGGGCCGACTTCTTGTA
>JAJPEP010000016.1 GCA_021166845.1 Thiobacillus sp. | reverse complement strand
GACGCTGTTGTTTGAGTGCAAGTCTATCCCCGCGTACAGTTCCATTTCGGTCTCCTGGTTGATGACGTCTTGTCAAAGGTTCGCACCCTGACGTTACGTCATCTTCGGGAGGCCGGCCACGGGCTAGATGTTTATCAGGTCTTGCATTAACACATTCCAAATCGGGTTTATGACTTGCCATACCACGCCGTTGGCCAGGGTCGGTTGATGGCTGTTTTGGCGATATTCAGGCTGGCGAGGGTGGCCAGTTCGTTGCTTTGGCTGAGGCTGTGCGGGTTCAGGTTGCACTATGACGGGGCAACCATTTGGGGCCTCGATGTGAGGGATGAGCCAATAGCAACGGCCTGCCCGTGCATTTAGCCGAGGCGATAGACACAATTTAACCGCCTGCATGATGCCCATGCGGTAATAAAGCTTGTAATACATCACTCCCCCTGTTTTTCTGATCCCCAAGCATTGCGCATGAGGTTTTGCTGGACTGTGTCTGGGTGCCGTCATACTTGTCTATACAACTTTAGTTGTATACGCAAATAACATAATGATTTATAAAGTAATTTAATTTTCAAAGACTAAATTGCCCTTGCCGGCGACCCCTGCCACTTCCCGGTTGGCGTGACGCACTGCCATGTTTGCCCTATATCAACCGTAGAACCGAGGACACCACGCGCCCGCAAGCCATAGCGCGTTACAATCGCGAGGCTTTTTGCCATCCGCCCCCATGACCGACGCTCTCGAAAACCAGTCGCAGGACAATCTCGAAACCAGCCTGGCACAGGTGCAAACCCTGCTCGCCAAGATGCGGCTGGTGGAGGAGCTCGTCCACAAGCAGGGCGGGCCGCGGCAGGATCTGGTCGAGAACCTGGTGCACAAGCAGAACCTGGCGGAGTTGCAGCGCAAGCTGGAAGAGCTGCACCCGGCCGACGTGGCCTACATTCTGGAAGCGCTGCCGCTGGACGAGCGGCGGCTGGTGTGGGGTCAGGTCAAGGCTGAGCGCGACGGCGAGATTCTGCTGGAGGTGTCCGATTCGGTTCGCGAATCGCTGATCGAGATGATGGACAAGGCGGAGCTGCTGGCCGCCGCCGAATCGCTGGACACCGACGAGATCGCCGACATTGCGGCCGACCTGCCGCATGACGTGATCCAGGAACTGCTCACCAGCCTCGACGCGCAGAAACGCGCGCACCTGCAATCGGCGCTGGCCTATCCCGAGGACACGGTGGGGGCGCTGATGGATTTCGAGATGGTGACGATCCGCGTCGATGTCACGCTGGAAGTCGCTCTGCGCTACCTGCGCCGGCTGGGCGAGCTGCCCGACCAGCTGGACAAGCTGTTCGTGGTGGACCGCGAGGACGCGATCATCGGCGTGCTGCCGCTGAAACGCCTGCTGACGACCGACCCCGAGGCCTCGGTGGCGGCGGTGATGGTCGAGGACTTCATCAAGTTCCACCCCGAGGACGAGGCACAGGAAGCGGCGCAGGCGTTCGAGCGCTACGACCTGGTGATGGCGCCGGTGGTGGATGCGCAGGGGCGGCTGATCGGGCGTCTCACCGTCGACGCGGTGCTGGACTACATCCGTGAATCGGCCGACGCAGACATGCTGTCGATGGCCGGCCTGAAGGAGGAGGAAGACCTGTTCTCCACCGTGTGGCGTTCGGCGAAAAACCGCTGGATGTGGCTGTCGATCAACCTCGCCACCGCCTTCATCGCCTCGCGTGTGATCGGCGCCTTCGAGGGCAGCATCGAAAAGCTCGCCGCGCTGGCGGCGCTGATGCCGATCATCGCCGGCATCGGCGGCAACACCGGCAACCAGACCATCGCGCTGATCGTCCGCGGCCTCGCGCTGGGCCAGATCACGCAGGCCAACGCGCGCCGCCTGGTGGTGAAGGAGCTCGGCGTAGCCCTCTTCAACGGCCTGTTGTGGGGGTCGGTGGTCGGCGTGTTCGCCTGGCTGTTGTACGACAACCTGGCGCTGGGCGGGGTGATGGCGCTGGCGATGCTGCTCAACCTGATTGTCGCGGCGCTGGCCGGCATTTTCATCCCGATGACACTGGAACGGATGAAGCGCGACCCGGCCGTCGGCTCGTCGGTGCTGCTGACCTTCACCACCGACAGCATGGGCTTCTTCATCTTCCTCGGGCTTGCCACCCTGCTGCTGCTATGAACCCGGCACCGGACAGCAAAGCGCTGTATCTGCGCCTGCTCGGCTATGTGAAGCCGTACTGGCGCATGTTCGCGCTGTCCCTCGTCGCGCTGGTGCTCACCGCCGCCACCGAACCGCTGCTGCCGGCGCTGTTCAAGCCGCTGCTGGACCAGGGCTTCGTCGCCAAGGACCAGGATTTCATCCGCTGGATACCGATTCTGCTGCTGGGGCTGTTCCTGGTGCGCGGCGTCACCAGCTTCGTCAGCACCTACTGCATGGCGTGGGTGGGCAGCCGCCTGGTGATGGATTTGCGCGGCGCCATGTTCGACAAGCTGATGACGCTGCCGACGCGCTACTTCGACCAGAACCCGAGCGGCCAGCTGATCGCGCATCTGGCGTTCAACGTCACCCAGGTCACGCAGTCGGCCACCAGTTCGCTCACCACCCTGGTGCGCGACACCGTCACGATCCTGGGATTGCTCGGCTATCTGCTGTGGCTGAACTGGCAGCTGACCCTGATCGTGTTCGGCATGGCGCCGCTCACGCTGTGGATCGTGCGCATCGCCAGCACGCGCTTGCGCGGGCTGTCGCGCAAGGCGCAGCGCAACATCGGCGACCTCACCCAGGTGGTCGACGAGGCGGTGGGCGGGCATCGCGTGGTCAAGCTCTTCGGTGGCGAGGAATACGAGCAGACGCGCTTCCGCCATGCCGCCAATCTGGCGCGCCTGTTCGAAATGAAGCGCGTCGCCGCCAACGCGGTGTACGAGCCCGTCATCCAGTTCATCGCCGCGGTGGCATTGGCAATCATCGTCTATATCGCGGCAGGCCAAGCGACCAGCAACGCCATCACGGTGGGCGGCTTCGTCGCCTTTTTCATGGCCATGCTGCTGCTGTTCGCGCCGCTCAAAAGGCTCACCGCCGTCAACGACCAGCTGCAGCGCGGGCTGGCGGCGGCCGAAACCATTTTCACCATGCTCGACCAGGACGCCGAACGCGACAGCGGCACCCGCACGCTCGACCGCATCGAGGGCCGGCTTTCCTTCCACGGCGTGTCGCTCACCTACCCGGGCAAGACCCAGCCGGCGCTTGAAAACATCACGCTCGACATCGCGCCCGGCGAGACGGTCGCGCTGGTCGGCGCCTCGGGATCCGGCAAGACCACGCTGGCCAACCTGGTGCCGCGCTTCTACGACCCCGACGCCGGCGGGATCGAACTCGACGGCATCGACATCCGCGGCATCCGCCTGCAGAACCTGCGCAGCCATATCGCGCTGGTGTCGCAGGACGTGGTGCTGTTCAACGACACGCTGGGCCACAACATCGCCTACGGCGCGAAGCGCGACGCCACCCCCGACGAGATCCGCACCGCCTGCGTTGCGGCGCATGCCTGGGACTTCATCCAGGCCATGCCCGACGGCCTCGACACCCTGGTCGGCGAAAACGGCATGCGGCTTTCCGGCGGCCAGCGCCAGCGCATCGCCATCGCGCGCGCGATCCTGAAAAACGCGCCGCTGCTGATTCTCGACGAAGCCACCTCGGCGCTCGACAGCGAATCTGAACGCCACGTGCAGGCCGCGCTCGACACCCTGATCAGCAACCGCACCACCCTGGTCATCGCCCACCGGCTGTCGACCATCGAGCGCGCCAGCCGCATCGTGGTGCTGGAAGGCGGGCGCATCGTCGAGACCGGCAGCCACACCGATCTGATCGCCAGACAGGGCCGCTACGCGCAGCTGCACGCGCTGCAGTTTTCCGCATGAACACAACAACGACAGGCTGGGTGAAACCGGCACGCTCGCTGGTCACCGCGGCCGGCCGCGCCATCGGCGACTACCGCATGATCCGCGACGGCGACCGCATCCTGCTGGGCCTGTCGGGCGGCAAGGATTCGCTCTCCTTGCTGCACACGCTGCACCACCTGCAACAGAAGGCGCCGGTGAAATTCGAACTGCTGGCGTGCACCGTCGATCCGCAGTCCGACCAGTACGACCCGTCTCCGCTGACGCCCTACATGGCCGAACTCGGCGTGCCCTATTTTCTGGAGTCGCAGCCGATCATGGTCGAGGCGCAGAAGACGCTGACCCGCGACTCCGATTCCTACTGCGCGTATTGCTCGCGCATGCGGCGCGGCATCCTCTACCGCGTCGCGCGCGAGCAGAACTGCAACGTCGTCGCCATGGCCCACCATCTGGACGACCTCGCCGAGACGCTGATGATGTCGATGCTGTTCGGCGGCAAGCTAAGGACGATGTCGCCGCACTACCTCAACGACGCCGGCGACCTGCGCATCATCCGGCCGTTTGCCTACGTGCGCGAACGCCAGACCCGCGCGTTTGCGGCTGATTCGGGCCTGCCGGTGATCTTCGAGAACTGCCCGGCGTGTTTTGCCAAGCCGCAGCAGCGCTACGCCATGAAGCAGATGCTGGCCGAGCAGGAGAAGACCCACCCGCGCATTTTCAACAGCCTGCTGACCGCGATGCGGCCGCTGATGGGCGATCCGCCCGCCTGATTTCCCGGGCGTGCCGTTCAGCGCGGCGGGGCAGGTAAATGTCGATTACTGTCTGAAGGCGCTCAAGGCCTGCTTGCCCTGAACGGAACACGCGACGTAAAAAGGCGCCCGCACGGCGCCTTTTTACGTCACTGACTCGGTGACGTCGTCGGCCACCGTCCGGGGCGAATGCGGCTAGGACAAGCCCAGCCGTTGCCAGATCGTGGTGGACGGCCCGGCCTGGTTCATGGTGTAGAAATGCAATCCCGGCGCGCCGCCGGCGAGCAGGCGGTCGCACAGGTCGGTCACCACGTCCAGCCCGAAGGCGCGCAGGGATGGCAGGTCGTCGCCGTAGGTCTCCAGCTTTTTCCTCAGCCAGCGCGGGATCTCCGCGCCGCAGGCATCCGAAAACCGCGCCAGTTGCACGTAGTTGCCGATCGGCATGATGCCGGGGACGATGGGAATGGAAACCCCCAGCGCACGCGCATCCTCGACGAAATTGAAGTAGGCGTCGGCATTGAAGAAATACTGCGTGATCGCTGCATTCGCACCGGCGTCGACCTTGCGCTTGAAGTTGGCCAGGTCCTCCGTCCAGGAGCGCGCCTGCGGATGCACTTCCGGATAGGCGGCGACCTCGATCTCGAACCAGTCGCCGGTTTCGCGGCGGATGAAGTCCACCAGTTCGTTGGCGTAGTTGAATGCGCCAGCGTCCATGCTGCCCGAGGGCAGGTCGCCGCGCAGCGCGACCAGATGGCGGATGCCCTGGCTTTTGTATTCGGTGAGGATGTCGCGGATGTTCTCCTCGGTCGAGCCGATGCACGACAGGTGCGGCGCGGCCTCGCTGCCGTCGGCCTGGATTTCGCGCACGGTTTCCAGGGTGCGGTCGCGGGTGGAGCCGCCGGCGCCGAAGGTGACGGAGAAAAACTTGGGCTTGAGCTGCGCCAGCTGTTTTCTGGTTGCACGCAGTTTTTCGGCGCCCTCCGCCGTCTTGGGCGGGAAGAACTCGAAGCTGAATGTACGTTCGGTCATGCTTGAACCTTGAAATGGGAGTTGGGCGCGCCCAAAGGTGCGCCCGGGTGTTCAACCTTTTTGATTGGGGATGAGCGCGGACAGCGCCCAGGCGATCGCGCCGTACAGGATCGCCCCGACCATCGCCGAAACAAAGCCTTCGACGTGGAATCCGGGCAGCAGCGCACTGGCGAGCCAGAACAACAGGCCGTTCAGCACCAGGTAGAAAATCCCCAGCGTCAGCACCGTGATCGGCAGCGTGAGCAGCGCCAGCACCGGCCGCACCAGGGTATTGATGAAGCCCAGCACCAGCGCGGCGATGAGCGCCGCACCGAAACCCGACACCTGAATCGAAGGCAGCAGCCAGGTCACCGCCAGCAGGGCAACAGCGTTCAGTATCCACAGCAGCAGCAGACGCATGGCGTGCTCCTTTTTCAGGTGAGGTCGATCAGTAGCGGTACATCTCGGCCTTGTATGGACCGGTCTTGGGCACGCCGATATAGGCGGCCTGCTGGTCGGTCAGCTCGGAAAGTTGCGCGTTGAGCTTCTTCAGCTGCAGGCGCGCGACTTTCTCGTCGAGATGCTTGGGCAGGGTGTAGACGCCGACTGGGTACCTGCCGGAATCGCGTTCCTGCCACAGTTCGATCTGCGCGATGGTCTGGTTGGCGAAGGAGGAGCTCATCACATACGACGGGTGGCCGGTGGCGCAGCCGAGGTTCACCAGGCGACCCTTGGCCAGAAGAATGATCCGCTTGCCGTCGGGGAAGATGACATGATCGACCTGCGGCTTGATCTCTTCCCACTCATAGCCCTCGATGCTGGCGACATCGATCTCGTTGTCGAAGTGGCCGATGTTGCAGACGATGGCCTGGTCCTTCATCTTCGCCATGTGGTCGTGGGTGATGACGTGGAAATTGCCGGTGGCGGTGACGAAGATGTCGGCCTTGTCGGCGGCGTATTCCATGGTCACCACGCGGTAGCCTTCCATCGCCGCCTGCAGCGCGCAGATCGGGTCGATCTCGGTCACCCACACCTGGGCGCTCAATGCGCGCATGGCCTGTGCCGAACCCTTGCCGACGTCGCCATAACCGGCGATCAGGGCGACCTTGCCGGCGATCATCACGTCGGTGGCGCGCTTGATGCCGTCGACCAGCGATTCGCGGCAGCCGTAGAGGTTGTCGAACTTGGACTTGGTGACCGAGTCGTTGACGTTGATCGCCGGGAACTTGAGTTCGCCGCGCGCGTGCATCTGGTACAGGCGGTGTACACCGGTGGTGGTCTCCTCGGTGACGCCCTTC
>JAJPEP010000079.1 GCA_021166845.1 Thiobacillus sp. | reverse complement strand
TGTCGCGCAATCTGGACACGGCGCTGCAGCTGGAGGATGCCGGCGCCGCCGCGTTGGTGATGTATTCCCTGTTCGAGGAGGAATTGCGGGCGGAAGACGCGATGATGGATCGCTTTCTGTTGCATGCCGGCCTTGGGAGTTGCGAAGCGGAGGACGGCTTTCTGCCCGATCATGGCGAGTTCCGCAGCAGCCTCGATCACTACCTGGCGCATCTGCACCAGCTCAAATGCCGCCTGGAAATTCCCGTGGTGGCGAGCCTCAACGGCGTCTCCCCGTCCGGCTGGGTGGAGTTGGGCCGGGAACTGCAGCAGGCCGGCGCCGATGCGCTGGAACTCAACGTCTACCACGTCGCGGCGGAGATGACGGAACCCGGCGAGGCGGTGGAGGCGCGTTATCTCAGCCTGCTCACCGAACTGCGCCGGGCGGTGAGCGTTCCCATCGCCATGAAGCTGTCGCCGTTCTTTTCCTCGCTGCCGCATTTCGTGAAACAGCTCGAGCTCGCGGGCGCGAACGGCGTCGCCCTGTTCAATCGTTTCTATCAGCCGGACATCGACCTGGACAAGCTCTACGTGGTGGACCGGCTGTATCTGTCGCACCCCGAAGAGGCCTTGCTGCGCATCCGCTGGTTATCCATTCTGCACGGCCGCACCCCGCTGACCCTGGCCGCCACCGGCGGCGTCCACAGCCACGAGGAAGCCATGAAGCTGCTGCTGGTCGGCGCCGACGTGGTGCATCTGGCGTCCTGCCTGCTGCAGCATGGGCCGGGCCGGTTGACGCAAATCCTGCACGCCATGGAAGGCTGGATGGCCGAGCGCGAATACGCGTCGGTCGCCCAGCTGAAAGGCAGCATGAGCCAGAAGAATCTGTATGACCCGTCCGCCATGGCGCGCGCCAGCTACCTGCGGGTGCTGGACAGCTTCTCGCCGCGGCCGGGGGTGTGGTCCTAGGAACTTACTTTCTTCACGAACTCCGACTTCAGGCCCATTGCGCCGATGCCGTCGATCTTGCAGTCGATGTCGTGATCGCCTTCGGCCAGGCGGATGTTCTTCACCTTGGTCCCGACCTTCACCACCAGCGATGAACCCTTCACCTTCAGATCCTTGATCACGCTGACCGTGTCGCCGTCGCGCAGCTCGGCGCCATTGGAATCGCGCACCACGCGCACCTGCTCGGCGCTCTCCGCTGCCGCTGCTTGCGGCCATTCATGCGCGCATTCCGGGCAGACATATCGGTCGCCGTCCTGGTAGGTGAATTCCGAGCCGCATTGCGGGCAGGGGGGCAAGTTGCTCATGTTGTTTCCTGTTTCGATTGATTGCTCATTTTCCCGGTGGGTGGTTCGCCTTACCGCCCCTCGCCGCGCCCCCCCGGCGCCACCCGGTGCTCCACCGCGAACACCGCCGCCTCCACCCGCGACGACAGGTTGAGCTTGGCGAGGATATGCCGCACGTGCAGCTTGACGGTGTCGTGGCTGATGTCGAGGGTGCGGGCGATGGCCTTGTTGGACTCGCCGCGCGCCAGGTGGGTGAGGATTTCGCGTTCGCGCGGGGTCAGCGCGTCGAGCAGGGAGCCGGCGTCCTGGCCTTTCTGGTCGTACAGCTTGACGAGCTTGGCGGTCATCGCGGGAGCGACCACGGTTTCGCCGCGCTGGGCACGCAGGATGGCGTCGACCACTTCGTCGGGTTCCATGCTTTTCAGCAGATAGCCGTTGGCGCCGGCGCGCAGGGCGCGCGCGAGATCGTCTTCGGCTTCGGAGAGGGTGAGGATGAGGATGGGCAGGGCGAAGCCGTCGGCCCGCAGTTGCTGCATCAGGGTGATGCCGTCGGTGCCGGGCATGTTGAGATCGACGATGAGCACGTCGGGGCGGTGCGCTTTCAACAGCATGGCGACGTCGTCGGGATTGCCGGTAAAGGCGGTGACCTCGATGCTGCCGCTCTGTTCGAGCAGCTCGGCCAGACCCTTGCGGAACAGGGTGTGGTCGTCGACGAGAATGATGCGGGTGAGGCTCATGCGGGATGCTCGCTGTGTTGGTGGGACGCGGCGCGTTGGGGAAAGACGAGACGGATCACGGTGCCGCCGGCGGGGCGGGATTCCACGATGAGCTTGCCGTTCAGCTTGGCGGCGCGCTCGCGCATGATGGTGAGGCCGAAGCTCTTGCCGAGGTTGGAGGACTCGTCGTTTTTCTTCTGCACGCCGACGCCGTCGTCGGCGACGTTGACGATGTACTGGCCGTTTTCCAGGTCGAGGGTGATGACGACGTGGCGCGCGCGCGCGTGCTTGGCGATGTTGTAGAGCGACTCCTGGATGATGTGGAAGACCTGGATTTCCTCGTCGGGCGTGAGCGAGACGTCCTGCACCAGGTTGAGGAAATCGACGTCGGCATTGGCCTTCTTGCGGAAGCTCTTGGCGAGTTCCTGGATCGCCGGCACCAGCCCGCGCGGGTTGATGCGGTCGCGATACTGGGTGATGAGGTCGCGCAGGTCGGCATAGGCGAGATCGACCGCCTCCTCGACGTCGCCGAGGTAGCGGTTGGCCTTGGGGTAGTCCTCGTGGCGCATCGCGTCGGACAGCACGGTGAGCCGCATCTTGGCGTAGGCCAGCGTCTGCGCCAGCGAGTCGTGAATCTGGTTGGCCAGCATCTGGCGCTCGTTCATCAGCGAGATGCGCATGTTCTCGCGGGTCAGCCGCGCGTTCTCCAGTGCGATGCCGAGGTGTTCGCTGATCGAGCGGAACAAGAGGCGCACGTCCTCGGGGACGGTGTGGCCTTCGTCCAGGAACAGGTTGTAGACGCCCATCACCTGGTTCTTGTGCATCAGCGGCACCGCCACCACGGTGTTGCAGGTGTCGCTGAAATAGGTGTCGTTGGCCTGGCGCTTGCAGAAGGCGACGTTGTTCCAGCTGCTCACCGTCACCTCGCGCGCGGCTTTGCCGCACACGCCGCAATCGACGCTGACAATGCTCTCGTGTTCGACCAGTTCGGGCGGCAGTCCGACCGAGCCGATCAGGCGCAGGTGCGTGCGGTCGTCGGTGATGACGCGCACCGCACCCGCCTGCGCGCCGGCCAGGCGGATCATGGTCGAGAGAAAGCGCCCCAGCAGCTGTTCGACGTTGGCGTCGCTGGACAGGCTGGTGGTGATTTCCGACAGCACCCGCAGAGCCGGGATGCTGACGTTGTCCGGGTCGGTGGAGGCGTGGTGCTGGATCAGGGGATGAATGTCTTTCATGGCCAAGTCAGAAGAAGCAGCTTTTTAGCATATTCCGATTTGTACGCGATCCCAAGCCCCGCGTCACGGCGCGTCGGCCGGTGCCGCGGGGGCGGGCGGCACCGGCACCACCACGCTGGGCTCGAGGTCTTCCGGAAAACCGCCCTCGGCCGAAGGTTCCTTGGCGGGCGGGTCGGCCTGGCTGGTGGCGCCGTCGGGCTTGTCCTTCAGCGGCATGCGCGGGGCGATGGGCGCCGGTTCGGCGACGGGTGCGGCAACCGGCTTGGGCGGTGCCGGCGGCTGCGGATACAGGTGCGGCTGCAAAGCGGGCAGCAGGGTTTTCAGGATCTGCGTGGTGAGCGAACTGGTGAAGCCGAACTGGCCGGCCTGCTCGCCCGGCACCAGCGCGGTGAGGGTGCCGAAATAGCGGTCGCCCAGGTAGAACGCGAAGGTGGCGGTACGGTTGACCACGCGCGATTCGAGCAGTTGCCCGCCCTTGCCGTAGCGCTCGAAGCGGTGATCGCCGGTGCCGGTCTTGCCGCCGATGGCGAGCGGCTGGCCGGCTGCATCCTTGAGCGCGCCGGCGAGGCGGGCGGCGGTGCCGCCCTCCACCACGCGTGCCAGCGCGCGGCGCACGGTGTGTGCCACCTCGGCCGGCATCAGCCGTTCGCCGCGGGCCGGTTTGAGCGACAGGCGGGTGTCGTAAGGCGTGTCGGCCGCAAAATGCAGGCCGGTGAGGCTCGTCATCGGCGCGCGCACGCCGTCGTTGACCAGAATGCTCATCAGTTCGGCCAGCGCGGCGGGGCGGTCGCCCGAGCTGCCGATGGCGGTGGCGTACGACGGCGTGATGTTGTCGAACGGATAGCCCAGCCGTTTCCAGTCGTGCAGCAAGCCGTCGAAAGCCTCGACTTCGAGCAGGCTCTGGATGCGGATGTCCTGCGCATTCTTGCGGCTGGTCTTGAACAGCCAGTTGTAGACCTCGCGGCGCACCCTTGCGCCCTGTTCATAGAGCGCCTTGAGGTCGGTCTTCGGCGCCGCGCGCAGGGTTTGCACCACCCACAGCTCCAGCGGGTGAATCTGCGTCACGTAGCCGCGGTCGGCCAGGTTGTAGGCGTCGGATGCGTGGGTCTTGTAGAGCGATTCGAGCGTCTTCCGGCTGAGGCTGGCGCTGGCGGGAACCTGCCGGTGCAGCGTGGCGACGTACGCATCGAAGCTCGCGTTCGGTTCCAGGTAACGGAACACCGAGGTGAAGCGGCGCGGGTTGGCGCGCACGCGGGCGTACAGGTCCTCCGCCATCTGCGCCGCCGTCCGGCCCTGGTGGCGCTGGTAGAAGCGGTGGGTGAAGACGCGGCCCTCCTTGTCGACAAAACGCATCAGATAGCTTGCGCGCATCGGGTTGCTGGCGTCGTCCAGGATACGCGCCGCCGCCCCCGGCGAGGCGCTGGCGTAATGCCGCACGATATCGCGCATGATGCGGATGTAGACGAGGTTGACCGAGTTCTTGGTGGCCTCCCATACGTCCATCACGCGGCCATTGTCTCGGGAATCGAAGTTGGCGAAATTGTGCAGGCCGCCGCCGGTGAAAAAGGTTTCCGGCGATGCCGAATAGGGGCGCCGCATCGCGGCGTCCAGCAGGGCGTCCAGCTGGATGCCGGGCTGGCTCAGCAGGGTGGCGGCCACCCACTGCGACAGCACGTCGCGCTGCGGCCGGGCTTTTTGCCCGAGCGCGGCAGCGCCCAGCGAACGGTACTCGGCGTGCAGCCGCGCGACGATTTCCAGGTAGGTGACCAGGGTGCGCAGCTTGGCGGTGGAGCCGAGATCGAGGCGCGCCTGGCTGTTGATGTCGAACGGCTGGTTGAGATTGTCGGCCTGGATGCGCAGCACGTTCCCGGACGGCGCTTTTTCATACAGGGTGAAGCTGTAGATCACCTGGCTCAGCGGATTTTCCGGTTTCAGCAAGCGAAATCCGATCAGCCCCGATGCGGCGGCGGCTTCCGGTTTGGCCAGGCTTTGCAGGTAGCCGCTGACGATCTTCTGCGCCGGCTGGTTGATGGTGGTGTCGACCATCAGGTCCAGCCGGTCGAGATCGTACAGGCGCGACTCGCCGAGCAGCGCAGCGACGCGGATGCGCTGCGCATTGGCGGCTTTCTGGTCGACGAAACGCGGCGCCGGCGGGTCGATGCGCAGACGCGTGTTGCGCAGCTTGATGGCCTTGGCGCGGTCGGCGAGTTCGCGCGAAATCAGATTGGCGCCGGCCAGCAGATCGAGATGGTCGTCGGTGAGGGCATCCAGCGCCTTGCGGTTGGCGGCGAGGTAATACGACGGGCGGCGCTCCGCCACGATCAGCGACAGCGCATGCTTCAGCGCGCTGGCGTAGGCCGTGTCGCGGGAAGCCGGCGGTTTGGCCAGGACGCGGTTGATCTCGGCAAAGTCCAGTCCGTACCATGCCCACAAGCCATCGCCGACGCCGTTGACCTCGCCGAAGCGCGGCGCCGCGGCGAGCGGAACCGTGTTGAGGTAGGCCATCACGGTTTTGCGCCGCATCGGCAGCGTGTTGGCGCCATCGAGATAAGCGCGCAGGCTGGCGGTCGCCATCTGGCGCAGCTTTTCGCTCATGCTGCCGGTCAGGCCTTCCGGCGAATGGCGGTATTTTTCGATCTGCGTCGGCAGGGTGCTGCCGCCCGGCACGTTGCGGTCCGCGTCGACCAGGCTGATGCCTTTTTCCAGCAAGGCCTGGGCGAGCCGGTCCCACTCCACCGCCGGGTTGCGGGTGGGGAACTGCTCGGTCAGCAGTTCGCGGTTTTCGATGTGGAGCAGGGCATCGACCAGCACCTTGGGAATCTCCTCGAAGCGGCGGTACACCCGGGTCGGATGCTGCCCCCGATATAGCTGCTTGCCGTCGCTGTCGAGCAGGGTCAGGCCGGCCTGATCTTTTTCGTGGTACGGCAGGAACAGGCCGAGATCGTCAGCCCGCTCCATCTGGATGCTGATCCGCGCCTGCCGGTCGATCTGCCAGCCCGCCCGGTCGAGCCGCGCCAGGTAGTCAGGCAGCTTGCTGTAACCGAGGCGTACGTCGTACGGCCCCTGGCCCGGGTAACGGATGCGGTCGGACGGCCCGGGCCGGATTTGCCAGGTCATTTTCTGCGCGGTTTTGACGAGATATTTCGCTTCCAGCGCCGACGACACCAGCTCCCAGGCGATCAGCCCGATCAGCCCGATCAGCAGCAGCAGGATGCCAAGGCCGATCAGGATGCGGCGCGGGACCTTATGCATGCTTCAGACCCAGTCGCGCGCGCTGAGAAAGTCGGTGTGGAGCGCCGCTTCCGGCGTGCCGGGCGCGGGATGCCAGTCGTAGCGCCATTTCACGATCGGCGGCAGCGACATCAGGATCGATTCGGTGCGCCCGCCCGATTGCAGGCCGAACAGGGTGCCGCGGTCGAACACCAGGTTGAATTCGACGTAGCGGCCGCGCCGGTAGGCCTGGAAGTCGCGTTCGCGTTCGCCGTAGGGCGTGTCGTGGCGGCGCTGGAGAATCGGCAGATAGGCGGTGAGGAAGGCATCGCCCACACTTTTCGTCATGGCGAAGGCATGCTCGAAGCCGCCTTCGGAGAAGTCGTCGAAGAACACGCCGCCGATGCCGCGCGGCTCGTTGCGGTGCTTGAGGAAGAAATAGCGGTCGCACCATTCCTTGAAGCGGGGATGCAAGCCGGCGCCGAACGGATCGAGCGCGTCCTTGCAGGTGGCGTGGAAGTGCCGCGCGTCGTCCACGAAGCCGTAGTAGGGCGTCAAGTCCATGCCGCCGCCGAACCACCACACCGGCGCCTCGCCGTCCTTCATCGCGACGAAGCAGCGCACGTTCATGTGCACCGTCGGCGCGTAGGGGTTGCGCGGGTGCAGCACCAGCGACACCCCCATCGCCTCCCAGCGCCGCCCGGCGAGCTCCGGCCGATGCGCGCTGGCCGACGCCGGCAGCCCGTTGCCGAGCACGTGTGAGAAATTCACCCCGCCGCGCTCCAGCACGCGGCCTTCTTCGATGAGGCGCGAAATGCCGCCGCCGCCTTCGGGGCGCTCCCAGGCATCGGTGCGGAAAGGCAGGCCGTCGGCGGTTTCGAGCGCGGCGACGATGCGCGCCTGCAGCTCGAGCAGCCAGGTCCTGACGATGGCGGTATCGAAGGGGTTGGCAGGCATCAGGGGCGAAGGATGTTTCCGGTGGCAAGGTCGATCAGGGTGGACGGGCGGCGGCGCCGGCCGATGCGGCCGGCAATCACGCGTACCCGCGCACCGAATATTCTGCGGCATTCCGCTGCGGTTTTGGCGGGTTTTTTGCCGCTTTTGTTGGCGCTGGTGGAAACCAGCGCCATGCCGAGGCTGCGGCAGAGTCGCGCCGCAACGGGATGGGCGGTGACGCGCACCGCGATGGTGGGGCGCCCGCCGGTGAGCAGCGGCGGGCAGGCGTTTGAGGCCGGCGCCACCCATGTTACGGGGCCGGGCCAGCTGTGCTGCATCCGCGCGCGGTCGCTGGGCGGCAGCCGACGTACGAAGGGCTGCAGCTGCCTGAAGTGGCTGGCGATCAGCAACAGGCCCTTGGCGGCGCTGCGGCCCTTGAGGCCGATGAGGCGCTTGAGTGCCCGTGCGTTGCGCGGGTCGCAGCCGAGTCCGTAACAGGACTCGGTGGGATAGGCGATCAGGCCGCCGCGCCTGAGGTGCGCGCGCAGGGTGTCCGCCTCACCCCTCACCCCTCACGCCTCACTTCTTCCGATCCAGCGCGCGCCAGCCGATGTCGCGACGGTATTGCATGCCGTCGAAGTGGATGCTCGCCACCGCTTCGTAGGCGCGTTTCCGCGCCATGCGCACGCTGTCGCCGAGCGCGGTCACCGCCAGCACGCGGCCGCCGCTGACCACGGTCAGGCCGTCCTGTTCCGCGGTGCCGGCGTGGAAGACGTGCAGATCGTCGGCCGCGGCGGGCAGTGCGCTGAGGACGGCGCCCTTTTGCGGTGCGTCGGGATAGCCGGCTGCAGCCAGCACCACCGCGAGCGCGGTGCGGCGGTCCCATTCGGCCTCGACCTGGTCGAGTCTGCTGTTGACGGCGGCTTCCAGCAGGGTCGCCAGGTCGGACTTCAGCCGCATCATGATCGGCTGGGTTTCGGGGTCGCCCATGCGGCAGTTGAATTCGAGCACCCTGGGCGCGCCGTCCGCCCCGACCATGATGCCGGCATAGAGAAAGCCGGTATAGCGGATGCCGTCGGCGGCCATGCCTTCGATGCTGGGGTGGATGACCTCGCGCATGATGCGCGCGTGCAGTTCCGGGGTGACCACCGGCGCCGGCGAATACGCGCCCATGCCGCCGGTGTTGGGGCCGGTGTCGCCGTCGCCGAGGCGCTTGTGGTCCTGGCTGGAGGCCAGGGCCAGCACGTGCTCGCCGTCGACCATGACGATGAAGCTGGCTTCCTCGCCCACTAGGCATTCCTCGATCACCACCCGATGACCGGCTTCGCCCATACTGTTGCCGGCGAGCATGGCGTCGACCGCGGCGTGCGCCTCATCCGCGGTCGACGCGACGACCACGCCCTTGCCGGCGGCCAGCCCGTCGGCCTTCACCACGATGGGTGCGCCGTGTGTGTCGATGTAGGCATGCGCCGCGGCGGCATCGGTGAAGGTGCCGAAGGCCGCGGTTGGAATGCCGTGTCGTGCCATGAACTGCTTGGCAAAATCCTTCGAGCTTTCGAGCTGGGCGGCGGCACGGGTGGGGCCGAAAATCTTCAGCCCGGCGGCGCGGAAGGCGTCGACCACGCCGGCCGCCAGCGGGGCTTCCGGGCCGACCACGGTGAACGCGATGTCCGGCTCGCGGCGGACGAATTCAACCAGCGAGGCAATCTCCGTCAAAGGCACGTTGACGAGCCCGTCCTCGGTCGCCGTGCCGCCGTTGCCGGGCGCGACAAAAACCCGCGAGACGCGGGGGGATTGCGCAAGCTTCCACGCCAGAGCGTGTTCGCGTCCGCCGGAGCCGATGACGAGGAGTTTCATATAGGGGTCAGGATTCAGGGGTCAGGATTCAGGGAGAGAGGTCAGGGGCGGGGATTCAGAAACGCGGCCTTGGCCGCACATTCCCTGATCCCTGAATCCTGGCCCCTGATCCCTAGTGACGGAAATGCCGCGTGCCGGTAAACACCATCGCGATCCCGTGCTCGTTGGCCGCGGCGATGACTTCGTCGTCGCGCATCGAGCCGCCGGGCTGGATCACCGCCTTGATGCCGGCGGCGCCGGCCTGGTCGATGCCGTCGCGGAAGGGGAAGAAGGCGTCGCTCGCCATCACTGAGCCGGGCACCGGCAGGCCGGCGTGCTCGGCCTTGATCGCGGCGATGCGCGCGGAATTGACGCGGCTCATCTGGCCCGCGCCGACGCCGACGGTCATGCGATCCTTCGCGTAGACGATCGCGTTGGACTTGACGAATTTGGCGACGCGCCAGGCGAACAGCAGATCGTCCATTTCCTGCGCGCTCGGGGCACGGTCGGTGACGGTCTTCAGCTCGCCGTGCAGCAGCACGTCGGCGTCCTGCACCAGCAGGCCGCCGGCCACGCGCTTCATGTCGAGCTGGGCCACTGCGCCGCTCCATTTTCCGCATTCGAGCAGACGTACGTTCTTCTTCGCGGCGAACGCGGCGGAGGCTTCGGGGCTGACTTCGGGAGCGATGATGACCTCGACGAACTGGCGCTCGACGATGGCGGCGGCTGTTTCGCCGTCGAGCCGGCCGTTGAAGGCGATGATGCCGCCGAAGGCCGATTCGGGGTCGGTCCGGTAGGCGCGGTCGTAGGCATCCAGCAGGCTGGCGCCGTAGGCCACGCCGCAGGGGTTGGCGTGCTTGACGATGACGCAGGCGGGCGCGGCGTCGCCTGTTCCATCCCCAAACTGCTTGACGCATTCGAGCGCGGCATCGGTGTCGGCGATGTTGTTGTAGCTGAGTTCCTTGCCCTGGATCTGGCGCGCCGTCGCAATGGTGCCGGCCGGCGCGTCGGCCTCGACGTAGAAGGCGCCGGCCTGGTGCGGATTCTCGCCGTAGCGGCAGGTCTGCGCGCGGGAAAACTGCAGCGTGAGCTGCTCGCCGAACGTCTCGCGCTCGCCGGCTTCGTTCAGCGCGGTGAGGTAGTTGCTGATGTGGCCGTCGTACTGCGCGGTGTGGGTGAAGGCCTTCTTCGCCAGTTTGAAACGGGTGGCGTCGGTCAGCGCGCCGCCGTGGGCCTGCATCTCGGCAACCAGCGCCGGGTAGTCGGCGGGGTCGGTGACGATGGCGACATGCTGGTAGTTCTTGGCGGACGAACGCACCATCGCCGGGCCGCCGATGTCGATGTTCTCGATGGCGTCGTCCAGCGTGTGCGGCTTCGACACCGTGGCGACGAAGGGATACAGGTTGACGCACACCAGGTCGATGTAGCCTATGCCGTGCGCGGCCATGGTGGCGACGTGATCGGCAAGGTCGCGCCGCGCCAGGATGCCGGCATGCACCTTGGGATGCAGGGTCTTGACGCGGCCGTCGAGCATTTCCGGAAAGCCGGTGTACTCGCTGACGTCGATCACCGGCAGGCCGGCGTCGCGCAAGGCCTTGGCGGTGCCGCCGGTGGACAGCAGTTCGACGCCGGCATCGGCGAGCGCGCGGGCGAAATCGACAAGGCCGGTTTTATCCGACACGGAGAGGAGGGCACGCTGTATTTTTGAGGGGGCGAGGGTCATGATGGGTTTCAGTCGGAGAGGCCGTGTTCGCGCATTTTCTTGCGCAGGGTATTGCGGTTGATGCCGAGCATGTCGGCCGCGCGGGTCTGGTTACCCTCGGCGCGGTCGAGGATGTAGGCCAGCAGCGGTTTTTCAACCGCGCTTACCACCATGCCGTAGATCTCGCTCGGCGCTTCGCCGTCGAGATCCTTGAAATAGCGATTGAGTGCCCGCCGCATCCAGGCGGCGATCTCGTTTTCTTCGATCATCTTGAAGCTCCCCTTTATGCCGCGAGCCGGGATGCCGGCGGCATGTCTTGCGCGTTATTGTTGTCGTGGCCGATCGCGTAGCGCAGGCGGCTGTCGGCACGCGCCGCCTGGGCAAAATATTCGTTGACGACGGCGAGCTGTTCGGCCACCGAGTCAAGCCGGTTCATGGCGTGGCGGAAGGCGCTGCTGCCGACCAGGCCTCGGGTGTACCAGGAGATGTGCTTGCGCGCCACGCGCACGCCGGTGACGTCGCCATAGAACGCATACAGGTCGTGGATGTGCCCGAGCAGCACGGCATGGATTTCCGTCACTTCGGGCTGCGGCAGGTGCTCGCCGGTGGCCAGGAAATGCGCGATCTCGCGGAAGATCCATGGGCGGCCCTGCGCGGCGCGGCCGATCATCACGGCGTCGGCGCCGGTGTATTCAAGGACGAATTTCGCCTTCTCCGGGGTGGTGATGTCGCCGTTGGCGATGACGGGGATTCCGGCTTCCGCCTTGACTGCGCGGATGGTGTCGTACTCGGCCTCGCCGGTGTAGCCGCAAGCGCGGGTGCGGCCGTGCATCGCCAGCGCCTGCACCCCGGCGTTCTCGGCGATCTTCAGGATGTTGAGCGCGTTCCTGTGCTCGCGGTCCCATCCGGTGCGGATCTTCAGCGTCACCGGAACTTCGGGCACCTCTTTTACCACGGCGTCGAGGATGCGTCCGACCAGCGCCTCGTCCTGCAGCAGCGCGGAGCCGGCCATCACGTTGCACACCTTCTTCGCCGGGCAGCCCATGTTGATATCGATGATTTGCGCGCCGCGGTCGACGTTGTGTCGCGCGGCTTCGGCCATCATGGCCGGGTCGGCGCCGGCGATCTGCACGCTGATCGGGTCGACTTCACCCTCGTGGTTGGCGCGCCGCGCCGTCTTGGCCGAGCCGTACAGCAGCGAATTCGACGTCACCATCTCGGACACCGCCATGCCCGCGCCCAGCTTCTTGCAAAGCTGACGGAAGGGCCGGTCGGTCACCCCGGCCATGGGGGCGACGATCAGGCGGTTCTTGAGGAGGTGGCTGCCGATGCGCATAAGGGATGGCATTTTACCCTCCTCGATGGCCCCCACCAAGCCGGCCGAAATTACTTCTGCCCGCCGCCGGAGTGGCTGTCGTCTATAAATTGAACCATCATTCAAACCGCCATCGATAAATCAAGGGAGGAAGCATGAGCATCGTGTCGGAATTCAAGGAGTTCGCGGTCAAGGGCAATGCCATGGACCTGGCGGTCGGCGTCATCATCGGCGCGGCCTTCGGCAAGATCGTCGATTCCATCGTCAAGGACCTGATCATGCCGATCATCGGCGCGGTATTCGGCGGCTTCGACTTTTCCAATCTGTTCGTCGCCCTCGGGACCGTGCCGGAAGGCGCGGCGATGACGCTGGATGGCTTGAGGGAAGCCAACGTGCCGGTGTTCGCCTACGGCAATTTCATCACCATCCTGATCAATTTCATCATTCTGGCGTTCATCGTCTTCATCATCGTCAAGCAGCTCAACCGGCTGAAAAAGGAAGCCCCGCCTGCAGCGCCCGCGGCCACGCCGGAAGATATCGTGCTGCTGCGCGAGATTCGCGACAGCCTGAAAAAACAGTAAGCAAGGGGCGGAGGGCCGCCGCGGCCCGATGTCGTGGTGCTGGCAGCCTGTCGGAATCTGGGCGGTGGCCTCTTGTAGGAGCGGGTTTACCCGCGATTGACGCGCGTATCGCGGGTAAACCCGCCCCTATCAAGAGAGGCTGAACCGGAAGCCCCCTGCTGGTCGGCCGCGGGGTGGGCCGTGATCAGTGCGCCGCTTCCCAGTTGCTGCCCGAGCCGACGCCGACCCGCAGCGGCACCTTAAGTTCTGCGACATTGCACATGTGCGCCGGCAGTTCGGCGCGTACGCGGTCGAGTTCCCGTTCGGGCACTTCGAGGATCAGCTCGTCGTGTACCTGCAATAACAAACGGCTGGCCAGCTTTTCGCTATCGAGCCAGCCCTGCACCGCGATCATCGCCAGTTTGATGAGGTCGGCCGCGGTGCCCTGCATCGGCGCGTTGATGGCGGCGCGCTCGGCGCCCTGGCGGCGCTGGCCGTTCTTGGCGTTGATTTCTGGCAGATACAGGCGGCGGCCGAACACGGTCTCGACGTAGCCCTGGCTGCGCGCCGCCTCGCGCGTGCGCTGCATGTAGTCGGCCACCCCGGGATAGCGCGCGAAGTAGCGGTCGATCCAGGCCTGCGCGGCGGCGCGCTCCAGGTTGAGCTGGCTGGCCAGGCCGAAGGCCGACATGCCATAGATGAGGCCGAAGTTGATCACCTTGGCCATGCGACGCTGATCCTTGCTTACCTCGTCCAGCGGCACGCCGAACACCTCGGCGGCGGTGGCGGTGTGGATGTCCAGGTCGTGTGCGAATGCATGCAGCAGGCCGGGATCGTCCGACAGGTGCGCCATGATGCGCAGCTCGATCTGCGAATAGTCGGCCGACACCAGCACGTGCCCGGGCGGTGCGATGAAGGCCTCGCGGATGCGGCGGCCCTCGGCGGTGCGCGCGGGAATGTTCTGCAGGTTGGGTTCGGCGCTCGACAGCCGTCCGGTGACGGCGGTCGCCTGCGAATAGCTGGTGTGCAGGCGCCCGGTCACCGGGTGGACCATCTGCGGCAGCTTGTCGGTGTAGGTTGATTTCAGCTTGGCCATCCCGCGGTAGTCGAGGATCGCCCGCGCGATGGGGTGGTCGAGCGCCAGCAGCGCCAGCGTTTCCTCGTCGGTGGACGGCGCGCCGCCAGGGGTTTTTCTGACCACCGGCAGGCCTTTTTTCGTGAACAGGATGTCGCCGATCTGCTTGGGCGAGCCGAGGTTGAACGGCTGCCCGGCCTCCTGGTAGGCGCGCTGTTCCAGTTCCAGCATCTTGCGGCCGAGCTCGCCGCTTTGCACCGCGAGCAGGTTGCGATCCAGCAGCACGCCGGCGCGCTCCATGCGGAACAGGATCTCCGCCACCGGCAGTTCGATGTTGCGATAAACGAAGGTGAGCTTGTCGGAGGCGGCGATCCGCGGCGCCAGCGCATCGCGCACGCGCAGCGTGATGTCGGCGTCTTCCGCGGCGTATTCGCCGGCGCGTTCGATGTCGACCTGCTCGAAGCCGATGCGCGACGCGCCCTTGCCGGTGACGTCGTCGTAGCGGATCGTCGCCAGACCCAGGTGGCGTGTCGCCAGGTTGCCGAGCTCGTGCGGCTGGTGGGCTTCGAGCACGTAGGACTGCAGCAGCGTGTCGTCGACCACGCCGCCGAGCGCGATGCCGTAATTGGCGAAGATGTGGCGGTCGTACTTGAGGTGCTGGCCGACGATCCTGGGTGCCGGGTTTTCCAGCAGCGGCTTCAGCTTCGTCAGCGCGGCCGCGCGGTCCAGCTGCGCTGGCGCGCCGGCGTAGTGGTGCGCCAGCGGCAGGTAGGCCGCTTCGCCGTGGGCGATGGCGAACGAAATCCCGACCAGCTCGGCCTGCATGGGGTTGAGGCCGGTGGTTTCGGTGTCGAGTGCGAACGCCGGCGCCGCGTCCAGCCTGGCGATCCAGGCGTTGAGCGCGGCCTCGCTGAGGATCGTTTCGTAGTGGGCGCGATGCTCGCCGCTGCAGTCCTGCTCCGGCAGGGCAGGCGCTTCCGATCCCGTTCCGCCTTGCGCGGTCCTGGCGCGGGATGGGGCGGCGTCCTTTTGGGCTGCCGGGGCGCCGGCGGTATCGAGCTCGCGCAGCCAGGCGCGGAACTCGTAGCGCTCGAAAAGCGCCCGCAACGCATCGGTGTCGCGCGGCTTCAGCACGAGGTCGTCGAAATCGAACGGCAGCGCCACATCCATCTTGATGGTCAGCAGCGCGCGCGCCCGCGGCAGCCAGTCGCGGGCGGCGCGCAGGTTGTCGCCGACCACGCCCTTGATCTCGTCGGCGTGCGCCATCAAGTTGTCGAGCGTGCCGTATTCGGTCAGCCACTTGACGGCGGTCTTGGGGCCGACCTTGGCGACGCCGGGCACGTTGTCGACGGCATCGCCGATCAGCGTGAGGTAATCGATGATGCGTTCCGGCGGCACGCCGAACTTGGCGGTCACGCCGGCCGCGTCGAGCGTCTCCTCGCTCATGGTGTTGACCAGCGTCACATGGTCGTTGACCAGTTGCGCCATGTCCTTGTCGCCGGTGGAGACGATGCTGCGGATCCCTTTTTGCGCGGCATGCCGCACCAGGGTGCCGATGACGTCGTCGGCCTCGACCCCGTCGATGATGACGAGCGGCCAGCCCTCGGCGCGGATCAGCGCGTGCAGCGGCTCGATCTGGCAACGCAGATCGTCCGGCATCGCGGGACGGTGGGCCTTGTAGTCGGGATAGAGGTCGTCGCGGAAGGTCTTGCCCTTCGCGTCGAACACGCAGGCGATATAATCGGCCGCATGGTCGCGGCGCAGTTTGTGCAGCATGGACAGCACGCCCTTGATCGCATTGGTCGGTTCGCCCGCCTGGTTGCGAAAATCGGGCAGCGCATGAAACGCGCGATACAGGTAGGACGAACCGTCCACCAGCAGCAGGGTTTTTCCGGCTTGACTTACACTAGATTCGTTCACGAGGCGCTCGAAAATGCACTTTGATAAATTGCCTGCCGCCGCCGACCCGCGACGCACCGCCGAGATCGACTATTCGGCGCGCGAGTCGTGGCGGATGCTGGGGATTATGGCAGAGTTCGTCGAGGCGACCGAACGGCTGGCGTCGATCCGCCCGGCCGTCTCGATCTTCGGCAGCGCCCGCACGCCGCCCGACCATGCGAATTACATGCTCACCGAAGAGATCGCGCGCAAGCTTTCCGACGCGGGGTTCTCGGTCATTTCCGGCGGCGGCCCCGGCATCATGGAAGCCGCCAACAAGGGCGCGTATTTCGGCAAGTCGCCCAGCGTCGGCCTCAACATCCAGCTGCCGCACGAGCAGAGCGCCAATACGTACCAGGACATCAGCCAGACCTTCCGCCACTTTTTTGCGCGCAAGGTCATGTTCGTCAAGTTCGCCGCCGCCTACGTCGTCATGCCCGGCGGCTTCGGCACGCTGGACGAGCTGTTCGAGGCGCTTACCCTGGTGCAGACCGGGAAAATCGCGCCCATCCCCATCATCCTGGTCGGCTCGGCGTACTGGGCGGGACTGGCCGACTGGGTGAAGACCAGGATGGTGGATGACGGCATGATTTCGCCCGAGGACATCAACCTCATGCGTATCATCGACAAACCCGAAGAGGTGGTCGATGCCATCTTCAGCCATTATGAAAAACGCGGCTTCATGCCGTCGCCCGCCGAGCGCGAAATCCAGTTCAGTCTGTAGCGTGCCCGAACGCCTGTGATCCAAGTGTCATTATTCTTTCCTGGAGACTGTCATGCGTACCCCTGCTTTGCTGTTGACCCTGTTGCTGAGCGGCCTCGCCGTCGCCGCCTCGCCGTCCGACCGTCCGCCCGACCTGAAGCCGGTCCCCGATGGCGCACCGGGCCCCGATGACGCCCCGCCGGTGACGATCAAGCCGAGCAGCGCGGGGCGCGTCGTCGAATACCGCGCCAACGGCAAGCTCTATATGCTGAAAGTCATCCCCAAGTACGGCAAGCCCTATTACCTGATCGACCAGCGAGGCGACGGCCAGTTCGCGCGTCAGGACAGCCTCGATTCCGGCATGCGGCCGCCGATGTGGGTGATCAAGGAGTTCTGAATCTTTGCTTGTGCGTCGGGTAAAATCCGCCGCATGACTTCCGCATCCAATCAAGACATTCCGCGCAAGGTCGCGGCCAGCGAGGGTTTCCAGTGGGTGGCCGCGGGCTTTCGCCTGTATCGCAAGACCCCCCTGCTGTTGTCCGCCGCCTTCGCCATGCTGTTCGGCGTGGTGATGGCGCTCGGCCTGATTCCCATGGTGGGGGGCGCGCTGTCGGAACTGGCTTCGCCGCTGATGGTGGCCGGATTCCTGGCGGCGTATCGCGCGCTCGACGGCGGCGGCGAACTCGAACTGCCGAATTTTCTGGCCGGCGTGCAAGGCCCCGCGATCCCGTTGATGGCGGTCGGCGCGGTGCAGCTGCTCGGCACCCTGCTGATCGGCAAGATCATGCTTGGCATGGGTTTCGATCCGCAGGCGGTCATCACGGCGGCGCAGTCGCAAAAAGACCCGGCCGAAATGCAGGCGATCCTGAACCAGGCCATGCCGGCGGTGCTCACCGGGCTGGTGCTGTTCACCCCGCTGATCATGGCCACCTGGTTTGCCCCCGCGCTGATCCTGTTCGGCGGCGCCCGCCCGGCCACCGCGCTGGGCGTGAGTCTCAAAGCCGTCGCCAGGAACTGGGCGGCGATGATGATGAACGGCATCGCGCTCGGCCTGCTGCTGTTCCTCGCCGCGCTGGTGCCGATGCTGCTCGGCCTGCTGGTGGCGATGCCGGTGCTGTTCGGCTCGCTGTATGCCTCGTATCAGGCGATATTCGCGGTGTGGGCGGACGACAGTATGCCGCCTCCCGACAACGTGGTGTCCTTCTAAGGAAGCACTGATTAATTCGATATGGCTGTCATTGCGAGCGCAGCGAAGCAATCCAGCGTATTGGTTAAGCGGGCATTTCTGGATTGCCGCGTCGCTGCGCTCCTCGCAATGACAAGTTAATCAGCGGTTCCCTAAATAAAGCGGATTCAGGCCGGCGACAGCTTGGCGTACGCCAGCGCCAGCCACTTGCTCCCGACCTCGCGGAATTTCACCTGCACCCGCGCATCGCTGCCGCGCCCCTCGAAGTCGATGATGATGCCGGTGCCGAACTTGGCATGGACGACGCTCTGACCCACCTTGTAGCCGGTGTCATTTCCAGTTTGCGGGCTGCGCGGGGCTGCCGGTGCGCTGTAGCCGCCTGACGGATAGACCGGCTCGCTGCGGCGATTGAGGTTCAGCAACACCTGCTCCGGCAGTTCGTCGAGGAAGCGCGACGGCAGGCTGTAGCGGGTCTGCCCGTGCAGCATGCGCGACTGCGCGTGCGACAGATATAGGCGGCGGCGGGCGCGGGTGATCGCCACGTACATCAGCCGCCGTTCTTCCTCCAGGCCGCTTTCCTCATTTGCCCTAAAGGACTCCGATCCACTACGCGCTGAAGCGCGTGTGGAGTCGTATGCGCTCTGCTCGTGCGGAAACAGCCCTTCTTCCAGCCCGGTGATGAACACCGCGTGAAACTCCAGCCCCTTGGCGGCATGCACCGTCATCAGTTGCAGCGCGTCGTGGCCGGCGCCGGCCTGGTGCTCGCCGGCTTCCAATGCGGCGTGGGCGAGAAAGGTGTCGAGCGCCCTGAAGGACTCCGCTCCGCCAGGCGTTGAAGCGTCGGCGTCGTCGTATATTCCCGCCTCGGATTCCTCGGCAAACAGCGCGGCCGCGTTGACCAGTTCGTTGAGGTTCTCCAGCCGGTCGGCGCCTTCCTTGTCGGCGCGGTAATAATCCGCCAGCCCGCTGGCCTCGATCACATGGTCGATCGCCTCGGCAAGCGACAGGTCGGCGGTGACCTGCTTCATGTCCTCGATCAATTTGGCGAAGCCGGCCACCTTGCCGCCGCCGGTGCAGGCCGCCTGCCACAGGCTCGCGCCCGCGCGCGCGGCGCCGTCGGCCAGCTGCTCCAGGGTGCGCGCGCCGATGCCGCGCGCGGGGAAATTCACCACTCGCAGAAACGCCCCGTCGTCTTCCGGGTTGGTCAGGAGGCGCAGGTAGGCCAAGGCGTGCTTGACTTCCTGGCGCTCGAAAAAGCGCAGCCCGCCGTACACCCGATACGGCACGCTGGCCGAAAACAGCGCGTGCTCCAGCACCCGCGACTGCGCGTTGGAACGGTACAGGAGCGCCATGTCGGACAGGTTCATCCCCTCGCGGTTGAGCGCGCGCACCTCGTCGACCACGAAGCTCGCCTCCTCCTGGTCGGAATAGGCGTGGAACACGCGGATCGGCTCGCCGTCGCCTTCCGCCGTCCACAGGTTTTTGCCTAATCGGTGCGCGTTCTGCGAGATCAGCGTGTTGGCGGCGGTGAGGATGTTGCCGTGGCTGCGGTAATTCTGCTCCAGCTTGATCACGTTGCCGTGCGCGAACTCGCGCTCGAACTCGGCCATGTTGGCGGTGTTGGCGCCGCGGAAGGCGTAGATCGACTGGTCGTCGTCGCCCACCGCGAACAGCGCCGTGCGCGGGCCGGCGAACAACTTGAGCCAGCGGTACTGCAGCGTGTTGGTGTCCTGGAACTCGTCGATCAGGATGTGGCGGAAGCGGTCCTGGTAATGCTGGCGCAGCGGCTCGTTGCGGTACAAGAGCTCGTAGGCGCGCAGCAGCAGTTCGGGGAAATCGGCCACCCCCTCGCGCTGGCATTGCGCGTCATAGGCCTCGTACAGCTCGGTCATGCGCATCGAGTATTCGTCGAACGCCTCGACGTCGCGCGCGCGCAGCCCGGCCTCCTTGTTGCCGTTGATGAAGCGCTGCACCTTCTTCGGCTCGTACTTCTCGGTGTCGACGTTCATCGCCTTCATCAGCCGCTTGATCGCCGACAGCTGGTCCTGCGAATCGAGGATCTGGAACGACTGCGGCAGCCCCGCCTCGCGGTAGTGCGTGCGCAGCAGGCGGTTGGCGAGGCCGTGGAAAGTGCCGACCCACATGCCGCGCGTGTTGATCGGCAGCATCGCGGAGACGCGCGTCATCATTTCCTTCGCCGCCTTGTTGGTGAAGGTCACCGCCAGCACCCCCAGCGGCGACACCTGTCCGGTCTGGATCAGCCACACCATGCGGGTGGTCAGCACCCGCGTCTTGCCCGAACCGGCGCCCGCCAGAATCAGCGCGGATTCATGCGGCAAGGTCACCGCGGCGCGCTGTTCGGGGTTGAGGTTTTCCAGCAGATGGGCAGACATACGGGGGTAAAATCGGGGTCAATCAATCGCACATTATAAAGGCCCCACCATGGTGAAAATCCTGTTTTTCGGCGACCTGGTCGAAACCCTCGGCATGGCCTCCGACCAGATCGCCCTGCCGCCCGACGTGACCGACGTCGAGCGCCTGCTGTTCGTGCTGTCCAGGCGCGGCGAGATGTGGAAGAAGATGCTGCTCGGCAACCCCAAGCTCAACATCACCGTCAACAAGCAGTTCGCCGAAAAATCCGCGCCGGTCAAGGACGGCGACGAGATTGCGCTGGTGGGGTTTTCGGTGGTTTGACCATGCGGGTGAATCCATACGCGTGATCTCGGCGCGAGGCATGCACCGAAAGGAGCGAAAAGTTTATGAAGAAGCCGCTTAAAGATGTACCCCGGTTTGCCAACGAGGCGGAAGAACGCGCCTTCTGGGAAACCCACGATTCGTCGGATTATCTTGACTGGACGCAGGCCCAGCGGGCGGTCCTGCCCAATCTCAAGCCCACCACCAAAACGATCTCGCTACGATTGCCGCAACACTTGCTCGACTCGATCAAAGCAGCGGCCAACGCGCGCGATGTACCTTACCAGTCGCTCATCAAGGTGTGGTTGCAGGAAAAGCTGCATAGCCACTGACAGGCGGTCACTGAGTGAGCCGAAAACATGCGTTCCTGGACGGTCGGTGTACCTTAGTAAGCTGCCGGCGGCTGAGCTGGCATGTTTGACACGTCATCGGCCAGAGCCGCCGCTGGCGCCTTGATCCGACTACTTCCGCTATGGGGTAGTTACTGGACATAGGCCAGAAAACTCACCAAACGGCAGCTTGTATGATTTCCTCTGCGGCAGCCCCCGGCCACAAGAAGCCACTGGACAAGCAAGAAAACTGCACCATTGCTGCACCATTGAATGACCAGTTTAGTGTCAGGTTTAGTTGATCGGGAAAGCCGACGGCGGGAAAATCTAGCCTACCGAGATGGCATCACTGGCACTAGCCTCCTCGGTCGTCGTTGTGCGGCATGCCGGATCCGAGTTAGTATCCACCGCATGCGCAAGCTGATTATCTTCTTTCTGATCATTTTGCCGCTGCAGTGGTCCACTGCGGCGGTGGCAGCCTATTGCCAGCATGAAACAGAAAGCAAGGCGCAGCAGCACGTTGGCCATCATGCACATGAGCATCAGGCCAGCGCCGACCTTGGTGGCAGTGATCCAGCCGATTCAGACTTCGATGCTGATTGCCCAAGCTGTCACGCGCATTACGTCCAGGTTGTCATTCCCGTTGACCATGCAGCCACGCCGATTTGTGGCGGCCACAATGCCACCCCCTATCGGACCACGCTTCCCGAGCCCCCGCCCGGTTCCCTGTTCCGTCCTCCCCTCGCCAACCTCGCCTGATACCCCGGCGGGTTGACGTTTCAACCGTAACACTCGATTTGACGATCCCGCCGGATTTCTCGTAAATCCCGGCCGCCTTTCACTTTGGCGGCTGCATCAGGACGAGGCATCGTATGAAAGTTCTTTCCCGCTCGGGAGGGCGCATGTCCCTCCTCGCGCTCACGTTGGCAACCCAGCTTCCAGCCGTTGCCGCTCAGCCGCCCACGCCAAGCATGAATGGGCAGGCTGCAACCATTACCCTTAAACAGACCTTCGAGGCCGCCTGGGCGCGCCAGCCAGAGGCGCGCGCCGCCGGATCTCGGCACGACGCGCTGGCAGCACGGCGTGAGGTCGCAGATAGCTGGCTGGCGGAACCGCCCAGTGTGGATCTTTCCTACAAGACCGATCAACTCAACAGCGATCGGGGAAGTCGCGAATACGAAGCCGGCTTGGCCATGCCCCTTTGGCTGCCGGGAGAGCGAGCCGGTCTCCGAACCCTGGCCGAAGCCGAAAGCACGGCGCTGAACAGTCGTTTGACTGCCGCACGTCTGCGCACGGCGGGTGAGGTGCGCGCAGCCTGGTGGTCCTCGGCCATGGCTCGCATTGACCTGGAGGCTGCCGAGAGCCGCCGGCAAAATGCCGAACGCCTGGCTGCCGACGTCGCCCGGCGAGTCAGCGCAGGCGACCTGTCGCGCGCCGATGGCCACCAAGCCGCCGCTGCCGTGGCAAGTGCGGTCGTTGAAGTTGCGCGAGCGCGCGGCACGCTCGCCGAAGCGTCTCAGCTGCTGCGCTCGCTCACTGGCCTGCCAGCAACGGGCTTGGAATTTGGGCACCCTGAGTCCACACCTAACACAGCAGTCGAAGCCATGCACCCGCTGCTGCGCGAGACCGCTGACCGGGTCGAGACAGCGCGGCGCGCCAAGGCGTTGGCTGGCGTGCAAAGCCGGGCCAATCCCGAATTGCAGCTAGCCACTACGCGTGAACGACCCACTGCAGGTGAGGACTATTCCCAGACCATCACGCTGGGGATGCGTATTCCCTTTGGATCGGACAACCGCCAGCGCGCCCGTCTAGCGACAGCCACAGCGGACGAGATCGAGGCAGAGGGCCAACTGGTTGTAGAAGGGGAGCGCATCGCGGCCCAGATCGATGCGGCACTTATACGCGAGGAGGCGGCCCGCATCCGGCTCACTGCCGCTGATCAGCGGGCTCGCCTTGCGGGTGAGTCAAGGCAATTCTTCGAGAAATCCTTCAGGCTCGGCGAGACCGATCTGCCCACCCGTTTGCGCATCGAACTGGAAGCCTCCGAGTCCGAGCGTGAGGCCGCCCGCGCCCGCATTGAATTAGCCGCTGCAGTGTCCGCCCTGCGCCAAGCCATTGGCCTGCTACCCGAATGAACAAGAGGAACATGAACATGAAATCGACCCCCATCCTGGCAGTTCTGCTTCTGTCAGTCGCGTGGCCAGCCTGGGCTGGCGAGGGCCACGACCACGGCGACGCGCCAGCCGCCATGGCCGGCCCGGCTTTGCCCCGCTTCACCGCCGTCTCTGAACTGTTCGAGCTGGTCGGCGTGCTCGACGGCACGCGCCTGACGCTGTACCTCGACCGCGGCACCGACAACAGCCCGGTCAAGGACGCCAAACTCGAACTTGAACTCGGCGGGGTCAAGGTTCCCGTCGAGGCGCACGGCGAAGGACTATTCGAAGCCACCCTGTCCGCAGTGCCCGCGCCGGGGGAAATCCCGATCGCTGCCGCCGTCATAGCTGGCGATGAAACGGATCTGCTGGCCGGCGAACTCGATGTGCATGAGATGGAAGACGAGGGTGGGGGGGGCGCCCATGTGCACGGTTGGAAAGAATATGCCTACTGGTTAGCCGCAGCCGTCCTGGGTCTGGTTGGGCTGGCCTGGCTAATCCGCCGCCTTCGCACCCAGCGCATTGGAGGTGTCGCATGAAGCGTCTCACCCTGATACCCGTCCTTTTTCTGGCTCTAATATCTGTTGCGTACGCCGGCGAGGGACATGACCACGGTGATGCCCCGCCGGCCGTCAACAGCAACGGCCCCAAACGCCTGCCCGATGGCGGCGTCTTCCTGCCCAAGCCAGCGCAGCGCCAGATCAGCGTGCGCACCCTGCCGGTGGAGGAAGGTACGTTGCCCCGCGCCTTCGAACTGGCCGGCAAGGTCGTCATGGACCCCAATGCTGGCGGCAAGGTGCAGGCCCTCATCGCGGGCCGGCTTGAGGCTGGCCCGCGTGGCTTCCCCAATATCGGTCAACGCGTCCGAAGGGGCGAGGTGCTGGCCTATGTGGTGCCGGCCGCTGGGATGATCGAACGCTCCAACCAATCCGCGCAACTGGCAGAACTGCGCGCGGCCAAGGGCCTGGCCATGAAGCGTCTGGCCCGCTTGAATGACCTGACCGATACGATTCCACGCAAGGAAATCGAGTCCGCCGAGAGCGAAATCGAAAGCCTCGATGGGCGCATCGCCGCTTTGAGTGCCGGACTATCCAACCGCGACACGCTTGTCGCGCCGGTGGCCGGCATCGTGGCGATGAGCAATGCGGTAGCAGGGCAGGTGGTCGAGGCACGCGAAGCGGTGTTCGAAGTGGTCGATCCGAACCGCCTGCGTATCGAGGCGCTGGCCTACGACACCGGACAGGCGCTGGACGTGGTTTCCGGCAGCCTTGCGGTTGGTGATGCGCAGGTGCCGCTGACCTTCGTTGGCGCCGCACGCAGTCTGCGTGAACAGGCGCTGCCGCTGATGTTTCGCGGCGAGGGAGATGCCTTGTCCAGCCTGGCGGTCGGCCAGCCGGTCAAGGTGTACGCGTTGACCCGGAGCACCGTGCAGGGATATCGCGTGCCAGCGGCAGCGCTGGTGAAAAACCCCTCCAACCAGACCATCGTCTGGGTCAAAACCGCCCCCGAGCGCTTCGAGCCCCGCACGGTAACGGTGGAACCGCTAGACGGCGCAAACGTGGCGGTGACCTCCGGCCTGCGAGCCGGCGACCGGGTGGTGGTGCGCGCGGCGACCCTGGTCAACCAGGTGCGCTGACGGGAGGCTGAAATGTTCAAATCATTACTCGACAACAGCCTGGCCAACCGGCTGCTGGTGATCATCGCCAGCCTGGCGCTCATGGCCTATGGCGCGTTCACCCTGACGCGCACCCCGGTGGATGTGTTTCCCGACCTCAACAAGCCCACCGTCACCCTGATGACCGAAGCCGGTGGCATGGCGCCCGAGGAGGTGGAGCAGCTCATCACCTTCCCGCTGGAAACAACCATGAACGGCCTGCCTTGGGTGGAGAGCGTGCGCTCGGTATCCAGCGCCGGTCTGTCCTTCATCTACGTCACCTTCGACTGGCGCACCGATATCTTCCGGGCGCGGCAGATGGTATCGGAGCGGTTGTCTTCGATGGAGGAGGGACTGCCGGACGGTGTGACGCCGCGAATGGGGCCGATCAGCTCGATCATGGGCGAGATCATGCAGATCGCCATCCCCATCGACACGGCGAAGATTTCGCCCATGCAGGTGCGGGAATACGCGGACTGGGTGCTACGGCCGCGCCTGATGGCAATTTCCGGCGTGGCGCAGGTCATCCCCATCGGCGGCGAGGTGCGCCAGTTCCAGGTGCAGCCGGATACCGTGCGCATGGCGGAACTGGGCATCGCTCACGACCAGCTCGACGATGCCCTGCGCGGCTTCTCGGCCAACACTTCGGGCGGCTTTCTGGAACTCAACGGCCGGGAATACCTGATCCGCAATCTGGGCCGCACCTCGCGCCTGGACGATCTCAAGAATCTGGCGCTCACTAGCCGCAATGGTCAGCCCATCCTGCTGCGCCAGATCGCCGAAGTGACCTTCGCCCCGGCCATCAAGCGCGGCGACGCCGGTTTCGAGGGCAGGCCGGCGGTGATCCTGGGCATCCAGAAGCAGCCCACGGCGGACACCATCGCGCTGACCCGATCCATCGAGAGTGCGCTGGGCGAAATGAAACAGGGTCTGCCGGCCGGCATGGCGGAGCCGCGCGTCACTTTCCGCCAGGCCAGCTTTATCGAAGCCTCCATCAATACCCTGCAAGGCAAGCTGATCGGCGCCTCGGTGTTCGTCGCGGTGATCCTGTTCTTCTTCCTGGGAACCCTGCGCCCGACCGTGATCGCGCTCACCGCCATTCCGGTGTCGATTTTCATGACCGCGCTGGTGTTCAAGTATTTCGGCATGTCCATCAACACCATGACCCTGGGCGGACTGGCCATTGCCATCGGTGGCCTGGTGGATGACGCGGTAGTGGGCATCGAGAACGTCTTGCGGCGGTTGAAGGAGGACCGGGCCAAGCACCCCCACCATCGCATGCATCCCATCGAACTGGTTGCCAGCGCCACCCTGGAGGTGCGCTCGGCCATCCTCTACGCTACTCTCATCATCGTGCTGGTGTTCCTGCCGCTGTTCGCCCTGCCGGGCATGGAGGGGCGGCTGTTCGTGCCGCTCGGCATCGCCTTCATCGTCTCGACTTTGGCCTCGCTGGTGGTGTCGGTGACGGTCACCCCGGTGCTGGCGTTCTACCTGTTGCCGCGCATGAAGTCCCTCGACCATGGCGATACGAAGCTGCTGGCCTGGCTCAAGGCGAAATATCGCGGCAGCCTGCAGGCCGTGCTGAACCGCCCCAAGGCGGCGCTGGCAGCAGGCGCCACGGCCGTGCTGGTGGCGGCGGTTGCGGTGCCGTTCTTTCCCACCACATTCCTCCCGCCGTTCAACGAAGGCACCCTGCTCATCGGGCTGCGCCTCAATCCCGGGGTGACCCTGGCCGAGTCGTCCGACCTGGCCCGACAGGCCGAGGTGCTGGTCAGGCAGGTGCCTGAGGTCGTCCACGTCGGACGGCGCAGCGGCCGCGCCGAACTGGACGAGCATGCCGAGGGGGTGCACGTCAGCGAACTGGATGTCGGGCTCAAGCCCGCGACTGAACTGACCCGGCCGATGGACGATATCCTGGCCGACATCCGCAGTCGCCTCGTCAACCTGCCGGCGGCCATCGCCATCGGTCAGCCCATCTCGCACCGCATCGACCACATGCTGTCAGGCGTGCGCGCGCAGATCGCGGTCAAGATATTCGGAGATGACCTCGACACCCTGCGCGCCCAGGCCGACCTGCTGCACGGCAAGCTCGCCGCCATTCCTGGGCTGGCCGACCTGGAGATCGAGAAGCAGGTGCTGGCGCCCCAGATCAAGGTGCGCATCGACTATGCTTCGGCGGCGCAATACGGCGTGCCGACGCCGCAAATCCTGGCCATGCTGCAAGGTCTGGTGGAAGGCGAGAAATCGGCCCAGATTGTGGAAGGCGGGCGGCGCTTCGCCCTGGTCATGCGTCTGCCGGAATCCTCGCGCACGGTAGAGGGGCTCGGTCGCATCCAGTTCACCACCCCGCATGGCAGCGTGCCTTTATCCCGCATCACCACCATCGAGGACGGCGATGGTCCCAACCAGATCAGCCGCGACGACGGCAAGCGCCGCATCGTGATCTCGGCCAACGCCCAGGGTCGTGCGCTTTCCGAGGTGGTCGCCGACATCCGTGCGGCGGTTGCTGCAACCCAATTGCCTGAAGGCTATTTTGTGACCCTGGGGGGGCAGTTCCAGGCTCAGGAAGAAGCATCGAAACTGGTCGGGTTGCTTTCCGTGGTCTCGCTCACGCTGATGTTCGTGGTGCTCTACAGCCGTTACAAATCGGTGCGATTGTCGATGCTGATCATGGCCAACATCCCTCTAGCCTTGGTCGGTGCGGTGATCGGGCTGTGGCTATCCGGACAGCCTCTGTCGGTGGCCGCGCTGGTCGGCTTCATTACCCTTGCCGGCATCTCGGTGCGAAACGGCATTCTGAAGGTGAGCCACTACATCAATCTGATGCGTCGGGAGGGCGAAAGCTTCGATCACAAGATGATCGTGCGTGGCTCGCTTGAGCGTCTGGCGCCGGTGCTGATGACCGCCCTGGTCACCGCCTTTGCGCTGGCGCCGCTGCTGTTCGAGGCGGAGCGGCCCGGTACGGAAATCCTGCACCCGGTGGCCGTGGTCATTTTCTCCGGCCTTATCAGTTCCACCCTGCTCGATACCTACCTGACGCCCGCCCTGTTCTGGCTGTTTGGACGCAAGGACGCCGAGCGTCTGCTCACAGATCGCGATGCCGAGGCGCTCTGATGCCCGACCATTGTTCACTCACTTCAATGAAAGGATGCACCATGAAACCGATTCACTTTCTCTTTGCCCTGACCATCGGCCTGTCCGGTTCCGTCTTCGCAGCCGGCGGTCACGATCACGCCCACGAACATGTAGCGCTGCACGGCGGAATCGTGGCCGAAGCCAAGGACATCGACTTTGAACTGGTTGCCAAGCCAGACAGCCTGCGACTTTATGCGCGCGACCACGGCAAGCCGGTTGATGTCACCAAGGCAAGTGCCAAGCTAACCCTGCTGGCCGGTGGGGTGAAACAGGACGTCACGCTCAAGCCATCTGGCGACAAGTTGGAAGCCGTCGGGCAGTTTAAGGCAGCGGGCGCCAAGGCGATTGCCCTTGTCGAGATTCTGGCAAGTCTGCCGTGACCGTTCGATTCGTGCTGCGCTGAATCGTGTGATGCATTTCATGATCGCAAGGAGAGAAAAATGAAACAAATGACAATACTGTTCCTGTTGGCGCTGACCGGCTGCGCCTCTAACGTAGCGCTCAAGGATGCGGCTGATAGCACCCGGGCCGTGGGAACCCTGTCGGCCTGGGGGGCAACGCATAGGATGGAGGTAATGCTGGATGGAAAACGATATGAAGGAGAGTGGGTGAGAAATCCGTGCACGACGGATGCATGCCATGGCATATACAGAAACGACACCTTGGGACTCCATCGGGGGCATACCAGCAAAGACAGAGGTAATGGGCAACCTGCTACCTAACATTCGTCCTCAGCATCAGCCTGCAGTCACAGAGCAGTCCTTAGCTTTTCGCAGACGCCAACTGTTGAAACGGGTCGGGAGTGTGAGTTCGCTGTCTTGGAAAGCTGCCATTCAGCGTGAACGTCGAATCGGTGGCCGGTAAGTGGCGGATTTCAGACGTAGGTCAGGCCGAGGTTCGTATGCCCGCAACGGGTCGAATTCCGACATACGCAAAACAAAAACGGAGCCCGCAGGCTCCGTTTTTCATTCAAGCAAACCTTCTTTCTTACTTGCCCTTGCCGGCGATCATGTCCTGGATGATCGGCGCCAGGATCAGTTCCATGGCGAAGCCCATCTTGGCGCCCGGCACCACGATGGTGTTGCGGCGCGACATGAAGGAGTTCGGGATCATGTTCAAGAGGTAGGGGAAGTCGACGCCCTTGGGCTCGCGGAAGCGGATGACGATGAAGCTCTCGTCCGGCGTGGGGATGTCGCGCGAGATGAAGGGGTTGGAGGTGTCGACGGTGGAGACGCGCTGGAAGTTGATGTCGGTGCGCGAGAACTGCGGGGTGATGTAGTTCACGTAGTCCGGCATGCGGCGCAGGATGGTGTCGACGATGACGTCGGCCGAATAGCCGCGCTCGGCGCCGTCGCGGTGGATTTTCTGGATCCATTCGAGGTTGACGATGGGCACCACGCCGATGCCGAGGTCGACGTGCTTGGAGACGTCGATGTCGTCGGTCTTCACCAGGCCGTGCAGGCCTTCGTAAAACAGCACGTCGGAGCCGGCCGGCACGTCTTCCCACGGGGTGAATTCACCGGGGTTGAGGCTGGTGTTGAGGCGCTTGTTGTGTTCGGCGGCTTCTTCGTCGCTGTGGATGTAGTAGCGCTTCTTGCCGCCGCCGGTCTTGCCGTAGGTTTCGAACAGTTCGGCCAGCTTGTCGAAGCGGTTGGACTGCGGGCCGAAGTGGCTGAACGACATGTTGCCTTCGGCTTCGGCTTTTTTCACGGCTTCCTTGAATTCGACGCGCGACAGGCTGTGGAAGCTGTCGCCTTCGATCACGGCGGCGTTGATTTTTTCGCGGAAGAAGATGTGCTCGAACGCGCGCTTGACGGTGGTGGTGCCGGCGCCGGACGAACCCGTGACCGCAATGACGGGATGCTTCTTGGACATGATGTTGGGACTCCCTGAAGGATGGGTGAAAATTTAGCGAAACGCGGCATTTTACCCGCAAGGGGCAGGCCGCGGTAGTGGAGGCGGCAACGCATCGTCCATGACGATGAGGCCGTCGATGTGGTTGAGATCGGGGCGGATGTCGCCGCGGGCGGCGCGGAATTCGCCGGAGGCGCTGCCGGACATGATGGGCCGGGCACTGTTGGGAGGGCGTCCGGGGATGATAAATGCCCCGTGCAACGGGCGCCAGATGGCGCGGCCCGTCGCGCGCGTTCAGGCGATGCGGCCGGCCGGGCGGGTATAATCGCCGCCTTGATTCCATGCGGTTGTTGCGATGCAAGAAAAATACCTTCCTTCGGAAATCGAACACGCCGCCCAGGCGCGGTGGACGGCCAGCCAGGCCTACCGCGCCCGCGACGACTCCGATCGCCCCAAATACTACTGCCTGTCGATGTTCCCCTACCCGTCGGGCAAGCTGCACATGGGCCACGTGCGCAACTACACCATCGGCGACGTGCTGGCGCGCTACCACGCCATGCGCGGCTTCAACGTGATGCAGCCGATGGGCTGGGACGCCTTCGGCCTGCCGGCGGAAAACGCCGCGATCGCCAACAACGTGCCGCCCGCCGCGTGGACCTACGCCAACATCGACCACATGCGCACCCAGCTCAAGGCGCTGGGCTTTGCCATCGACTGGTCGCGCGAGCTCGCCACCTGCAAGCCGGACTACTACCGCTGGGAGCAATGGCTGTTCACCCGCCTGTTCGAAAAGGGCGTGATCTACAAGAAGATGGCCACGGTGAACTGGGACCCGGTCGACCAGACGGTGCTCGCCAACGAGCAGGTGATCGACGGGCGCGGCTGGCGCTCCGGTGCGCTGGTGGAAAAGCGCGACATCCCGATGTACTTCTTCCGCATCACCCAGTACGCCGACGAGCTCTTGAGCGGCCTCGACACCCTGCCGGGCTGGCCGGAGCGGGTGAAGACCATGCAGGCCAACTGGATCGGCAAGAGCGTCGGCGTGCGGCTGGCGTTTAAAATCCCCGCCGCTAGCGGCAAGACCACGCCTCACCCCTCTCCCCTCGCTCCTGACGACTTATTGTGGGTGTTCACCACCCGCGCCGACACCCTGATGGGCGTGACCTTCGTCGCGGTCGCCGCCGAGCATCCGCTCGCCACCCGCGCGGCTGAAAGCAATCCCGCGCTCGCCGCCTTCATCGCCGAATGCAAGCAGGGCAGCGTGGCCGAAGCCGACATGGCGACGATGGAAAAGAAGGGCATGGACACCGGCCTCACCGTCACCCATCCGCTCACCGGCGAGTCGATCCCTGTCTGGGTCGGCAACTACGTGCTGATGAGCTACGGCGAAGGCGCGGTGATGGCGGTGCCGGCGCACGACGAGCGTGATTTCGGCTTCGCGCAGAAATACGGCTTGCCGATCAAGCAGGTAATCGGCCTCGAAGGTGAGACCTTCTCGCTCGACGCCTGGGCCGAATGGTACGCAGACAAGGCGCGCGGACGCTGCGTCAATTCCGGCAAGTACGACGGCCTCGGCTACGAAGCCGCGGTCGACGCCATCGCCGCCGACCTCGCCGCGGTAAACCTCGGCGAGAAGAAAACCCAGTTCCGCCTGCGCGACTGGGGCATCTCAAGACAAAGATACTGGGGCTGCCCGATCCCGATCGTCCACTGTGATTCCTGCGGCGACGTGCCGGTGCCGGCCGGGCAGCTGCCGGTGGTGCTGCCGGAGGATGTGGTGCCGGACGGTTCGGGCAATCCACTCAACAAGCGTGCCGATTTCGTCCATTGCAGCTGCCCCAAGTGCGGCGGCGCGGCGCGGCGCGAGACCGACACCATGGACACCTTCGTCGAGTCGTCGTGGTACTACGCGCGCTACGCCTGCCCCGATTTCGACGGCGGCATGCTCGACGCGCGCGCCGACAAATGGCTGCCGGTCGACCAGTACATCGGCGGTATCGAGCACGCGATCCTGCACCTCCTGTACGCGCGCTTCTTCCACAAGCTGATGCGCGACGAGGGCCTGGTTTCCAGCGACGAGCCCTTTGTCAACCTGCTGACGCAGGGCATGGTGATCGCCGACACCTATTACCGCGAGTCGGCCGACGGCAAGAAGACCTGGTTCAATCCGGCCGACGTCGAGACGCGCGACGGCGTCACCGTGCTGAAGGCCGACGGCCAGCCGGTGGTCGTCGGCGGCACCGAGAAAATGGCGAAGTCGAAGAACAACGGCGTCGACCCGCAGGCGCTGATCGACCAGTACGGCGCCGATACCGCGCGCCTGTTCACCATGTTCGCCGCGCCGCCGGAGCAGAGCCTGGAATGGTCGGACGCCGGCGTCGAGGGCGCGCACCGCTTCCTGAAAAGGCTGTGGAAGCTGGCGTTCGAGCATGTTCAGGGCGGCACGGTGGCGGCGTTTGCCGGCGGCGAACTGCCGGATGCGGCCAAAACCCTGCGTCGCCAGCTGCACCAGACCATCCACAAGGTCAGCGACGACATCGAGCGCCGCAAGCAGTTCAACACCGCGATTGCCGCGGTGATGGAACTGATGAACGCGCTGGCCAAACTGGAGGGCGACGATGTCACGACACGCAGCGTGCGGCAGGAAGCGCTGGAAGCCGCGGTCGCCATGCTCGCGCCCATCGTGCCGCACATCAGCGAGGCGCTGTACGCCGAGTTGAAGCCGGACGCCGTGATGGCCTGGCCGACGGTTGACGAGGCTGCGCTGGTGCAGGACGAAATCGAGCTGATGCTGCAGGTCAACGGCAAGCTGCGCGGGCAGATCCGCGTGGCGGCGGCGGCGACGCGCGAGGCGGTCGAGGCGGCGGCGCTGGCGAGCGAGGTCGCGCAGAAATACCTGGAAGGCAAACCGCCGAAAAAAGTGGTGGTGGTGCCGGGACGTTTGGTTAATATCGTCGTATGAACCGTCGACTTTTTCTTGCCGCCGTGCCGGCGCTGCTTGCAGCGGGATGCGGCTTTCAGCTGCGCCGCCTGGATGGGCTGCCGTTTGCCAGCCTGCATGTCGACGCGCCGCACGGCGGCGCGGTGGCGCAGCGCATCCGCAATATGCTGACTGCGAGCAAACAGACCCGCCTGGCCGCAAGTGCCGCCGAAGCCGAGGCCGTGCTGGTTCTCGGCCAGGAAACGCGCAGCAAAACCATCCTCTCGCTGTCCGGCGCCGGACGCGTCACCGAATACCGGCTCGGCTTGCAGCTGACCTACGCCATCAACGACAAGGACGGGCGCACGCTGGCCGCGGCCGAGACCATCGAGCTCACCCGCGACATCACGTATGACGACGCGCAGGTGCTGGCCAAGTCGGCCGAGGAGCAACTGCTGTATCGCGACATGGACGACAGCGCTGCACGGCGGATCATGCGCCGCCTGCAAAGCATTGGTCCCGGCAGTTGAACATCGCGGCCGACCGTCTGCCTGACCAGCTTGCGCGCGGCCTTGCCCCGCTCTACGTGGTGGTGGGCGACGAGCCGCTGGCGGCACAGGAAGCGAGTGACGCCATCCGCGCGGCGGCGCGTGCGGCCGGGCACAGCGAGCGCAACGTCTACACCGTGCAGGGACGCTACAACTGGCAGAGCATTTTTGCCGGCGGTGACAACCTCTCGCTGTTCGCCGAGCGTCGCCTGACCGAAATCCGCGTCCCTTCCGGCAAGCCCGGCGTCGATGGCGCCAAGGCGCTGGAGGCCTATGCCGCCAGGCTGCCTGCCGATACGCTCACCCTGATCAGTCTGCCGGGTCTGGACTGGAAAGCCATGAAAAGCCGCTGGTTCACCACGCTGGCGGCGGCCGGCGTGGTGGTCGAGGCGCGGCCGATCGAGCGCGCCCAGTTGCCCGCCTGGATCGACCGCCGCCTCGCCAGGCAGGACCTGCGTGCCGACCGCGCCGTGCTGGAATTTCTGGCCGACCAGGTCGAGGGCAATCTGCTGGCGGCGCAGCAGGAAGTCGACAAGCTCGCGCTGCTGCTGCCGGCGGGAGCATACGATTCCACAGGCGCTTTAGCGCCTAGTGGATCGGAGTCCTTTAGGGCGGTGACGCTGGCCGACGTCGAACATGCCGTGGTCGACGTCAGCCGGCTGGAAGCCGACGCCCTCGCGGATGCGCTGTATACGGGCGATGGCGCGCGCTTTGCGCAGATCGTGACCGATCTCAGGGATGCGGGCGAAGCCGTGCCGGCGATCCTGTGGCAAGTGGCGTCGGCGGTGGGCCTGCTGCTCAGGCTAAAATCGGCGGTGACACAGGGTGAAAGCCTGTCCGGCCTGATGCGGACGCTGTGGGGGCGCGACAAGCAGCGCGCGCCGCAGATCGAGCGGGCAGTGAAGCGCCTGGGGCTGGCGCAGGTCGAAACCGCGCTGGCCGACCTGGCGCTGATCGACCGCCAGGCCAAGGGGCTGGAGCGGGTGGGCGATCCTTGGGACACGCTGTTGCGTGTGGGCATGAACCTGGCTCAACCGGTAGGTAATGGAAAAAGTTAATCCTAAAAACCGCAGTTAACCGCTTATAACTTCACGGAGTGCCTTATGAATGCTGGATTTTCCGCCTTCGATAGCCCTCACCATTTTGGTGACTTCGCTACGCGCCTGCTGATACGTCCGGTCGCGCACCTGCCTTTGTCGCTTGTCGTTGCAGGCCCCGGCCTGCCGCCTCCTCGCTTCGCGGCAGACACACGCCCAGACGCACCATCAGACGCGTCCAACTACGGTTTCTAGGATATGGACGTTAAAACTTACATGCAGACGGTCGGCCGGCAGGCGCGCGAGGCCTCGCGCGCGATTGCACGCGCCGACACCAACCAGAAGAACCGTGCGCTCACGGCGATGGCCGCGGCGATCCGGCGCGATGCCGCCAGGCTGCTGGAGGCCAACGCGCGCGACATGGCGCAGGCGCGCGCCGGCGGGCTCGACGCCGCGCTGCTCGACCGCCTGCAGCTCAACGACAAGGCGGTGGCCGGAATGGCCGAAGGGCTGGAGCAGATCGCCGCGCTGCCCGACCCGGTCGGCGAGATCGACGGCCTGAAATTCCGTCCCTCCGGCATCCAGGTCGGCAAGATGCGGGTGCCGCTCGGCGTCATCGGCATCATCTACGAGGCGCGTCCCAACGTGACGGCGGACGCCGCCGGGCTGTGCCTGAAATCCGGCAACGCGGCGATCCTGCGCGGCGGCTCCGAAGCGCTGCACTCCAACCAGGCGATCGCCGCCTGCGTGCGCGAAGGGCTGGAAGCCGCCGGGCTGCCCGCCACCGTGGTGCAGGTGATCGAGACCACCGACCGCGCCGCGGTGGGCGAGCTCATCACCATGAAGGACTACGTCGACGTCATCGTGCCGCGCGGCGGCAAGGGTCTGATCGAGCGCATCACCGGCGAGGCGCGGGTGCCGGTGATCAAGCACCTGCACGGCAACTGCCACGTCTACGTCGATGATCGCGCCGATCTGGCCAAGGCGGTGAAGATCGTCGAAAACGCCAAGACCCAGCGCTACGGCACCTGCAACACTACCGAGTCACTGCTGGTGGCCCGCGGCATTGCCGATGCGGCGCTGCCCGAAATCGGCCGCATGCTCGCCGGCAAGGGCGTGGAAATGCGCGGCTGCCCCGAGGCGCTGGCGATCCTCAAGGGCGCCGGCATCGCGGCGGACAAATTGAAAGCCGCGGTCGAGGCCGACTGGACCGAGGAGTACCTCGGCCCCATCATCGCGGTCAAGGTGGTCGACGACCTCGACGCCGCGATGCGCCACATCAACACCCACGGCTCGCAGCACACCGACGCCATCGTCACCGAGGACTACGGCCGTGCGCGCCGCTTCCTGCGCGAGGTCGATTCGGCCAGCGTGGTGGTCAACGCATCGACCCGCTTCGCCGACGGTTTCGAATACGGCCTCGGCGCCGAGATCGGTATTTCCACCGACAAGATTCACGCCCGTGGCCCGGTCGGCCTGGAAGGACTGACCAGCCAGAAATGGGTAGTGTTGGGGGATGGACATGTCAGGGGGTAAGGCGTGAGGGGTGAGGGGTGAGGTGCAGGCCGGCGTGGTGCGGGCGTCTCATGCTGCGCGAGCATCAATCCTCGTTCCCCAATATCCCTACAGCAGCGCGATAACCGTGGCCCCGCGCACCCCTCATCCCTCACCCCTTATGTCACTGGCGCGGTCAGCGCCTGGGACGGCATCCCTTGCGGACACCCCTCACCACCATCCCGCCATCGGTGTGATGGGTGGCACCTTCGATCCCATTCATTTCGGCCATCTGCGGCTGGCCGAGGAAATGGCCGATGCGCTGGACCTCGATCGGGTGCTGTTCATCCCCGCCGGGCAGCCGCCGCACCGCGGCGCGCCGCGCACCGCGGCCGGCCATCGGCTGGAGATGGTGCGCCGCGCGATTGCCGGCAATTCGCGCTTCGCGCTGGATGCGCGCGAAGTGGAAAGCCCGCGCCCGAGCTACACGGTCGACACGCTGACGGCCTTGCGCGCCGAACTGGGTTTTGAGCGGCCGCTGTGGCTGCTGCTGGGGGCGGATGCATTTCTCGGTCTGCCCCGCTGGCACGAATGGCGGCAGCTGTTCGGGCTGGCGCATATTGCGGTGGCCGCGCGTCCCGGCGCGCGGCTGCTGCAGTCCGATGCCATGCCGGAGATTTTGAAAAAGGAAGTATCGCAACGGCAGCCAACCGACGGCCCGGTCTCCGGCCCGGCTGGCTCGGTGCTGTTGCGGCAGACGACGCCGCTGGATATTTCGGCAACCGCCATCCGCGACACCCTGGCACGGCACGGCAGCGCACGTTATCTATTGCCCGACGCCGTGCTCGACTATATTTACGAACACCAACTTTACCTGTCCCCATGAAAATCGAAGACAAAATCAAACTGATCGTCGCCGCCCTTGAAGACGTCAAGGCGCAAGACATCACCGTTCTCGACACCGGCAAGCTCACCACGCTGTTCGAGCGCATGGTGATCGCCAGCGGCACGTCCAATCGTCAAACCCGCGCACTCGCCGACAATGTGCGCGTCAAGATGAAGGAAGCCGGCGAATACGTCGGCAACATGGAAGGCGAAGACACCGGCGAGTGGGTGCTGCTCGACCTCGGCGACGTAATCGTCCATGTGATGCTGCCCGCCACGCGCGCGCATTACAATCTGGAAGAGCTGTGGGGCGCGGGCGAAGCGGCACGCGCCCGACATATACAAACAGACCATTAATTGAAACTGCACCTGATCGCTGTCGGCCACAAAATGCCCGGCTGGATCGACGCGGGCTGCGACGACTATGTTCGCCGCATGCCGCCCGATCTGCCGCTTATGCTGACCGAAATCAAGCCGGGGCATCGGGTGGCGGGGGAGGATGGCGCGCGGGCGCGGCAGCTGGAGGCCGAGCGCATCCTGGCGGCGCTGCCTGCCGGCTGTGTGCCGGTGGCGCTCGACGAGCGCGGCGCGCAGGCGACCACGCGCGAACTGGCCGCCTGGCTGCAGGGCTGGATGGCCGAGGGGGTCTCGCCGGCGTTCGTGATTGGCGGGGCGGATGGCCTCGCCGACAGCGTGAAAGCGCGCGCCGGCAAATCGCTGGGGTTGTCGAAACTGACCTTGCCGCATGCGCTGGCGCGGGTGCTGCTGGTTGAGCAGTTATATCGTGCCGCATGCATCATCAAGGGGCATCCCTACCATCGGGATTGAGGGGAGATAACGGGATCATGCTGGTTGATAAACGGATTTATCTGGCTTCGCAGTCGTCGCGTCGGCGAGACCTGCTGAAGCAGATCGGGGTGGCCTTCGACGTGCTGCCGCTGCGCGCCGTGCGTGGCCGCATGGACGTTATCGAAGTCCCGCACGCCGGCGAGGCCGCGACCGAATTCGTGCAGCGCATGGCGACCGAAAAGGCCGCCTGCGGCTGGCACGCGGTGGATGTGCGCCACCTGCTGCGCTTTCCGGTGCTGGGTGCGGATACGGTGGTCGAAGTGGACGGCGTCATTCTCGGCAAGCCGGCCATCCGCACCGAGGCCGAGGCCATGCTGAGGCGCCTGTCCGGCCGCGAGCACCAGGTGCACACCGCGGTGGCGGTGCAGCATGACGAGCGGATGGAACTGCGCCTGTCGTCCAGCCGGGTCCGGTTCGCCGCGCTCGATGCCGTGACCATCGCGCGCTACCTGGAAACCGGCGAATATCTCGGCAAGGCCGGCGCCTACGCCATCCAGGGGCGCGCCGGTGCATTTGTCGAACATGTCGACGGCAGCTACAGCGGCGTCATGGGTTTGCCGTTATACGACACTGCCATTTTATTAAGAGCCTTCGGCCTTGCTATCTGAAGTATTGCGGGCCATTCCGTCATGAGCGAAGAAATCCTCGTCAACGTCACCCCGCAGGAGACCCGCGTCGCCGTGCTGCACCTGGGCTCGGTGCAGGAACTGCACATCGAGCGCGCGCAGTGCCGCGGGCTGGTGAGCAATATCTACATGGGGCGCGTGGTGCGCGTGCTGCCGGGCATGCAGTCGGCCTTCATCGACATCGGCCTGGAACGTGCAGCCTTCCTGCATGTTGCCGACATCTGGGAAGAGCGTCACGGCGCCGAGCCCGAGCGCCCGATCGAGCAGATCCTGCATGAGGGCCAGAGCCTGATGGTGCAGGTGATCAAGGATCCGCTCGGCACCAAGGGCGCGCGGCTGTCCACCCAGATCAGCTTCGCCGGGCGCTATCTGGTGTATCTGCCGCAGGAAAGCCACATCGGCATTTCGCAGAAGATCGAAGGCGAGGAAGAGCGCGAACAGTTGCGCCAGAAACTGCATCGGCTGATGCCGGAAGACGCCACCGGCGGCTTTATCGTGCGCACCATGGCCGAGACTGCGGAAGACGCCGAAATGCAGGCCGACATCGACTACCTGCGGCGGCTGTGGAGCAGCATCCAGTCGCGCGGCAACTGCGCGGCGCCGTGTCTGCTGTATCAGGATCTCGACCTGTCGCTGCGTGTGCTGCGCGATTTCGTCAATCGCGACACCAGCCGCATTCTCATCGACTCGCGCGAAACCTATCAGCGCATGGCCGAATTCGCGCGGAACTATACGGCCGCCGTGCTCGACAAGCTGCAGCATTACGGCGCCGACCGGCCGCTGTTCGACCTGCACGCCATCGAGGACGAAATCGCCAAGGCGCTGGGGCGGCGCGTCGACCTCAAATCCGGCGGCTACCTCATCATCGACCAGACCGAAGCGCTGACCACCGTCGACGTCAACACCGGCGGCTTCGTCGGCGCGCGCAACTTCGACGACACCATCTTCAAGACCAACCTCGAAGCCGCGCAAGCCATCGCGCGCCAGCTGCGCCTCAGGAACCTCGGCGGCATCGTCATCATCGACTTCATCGACATGGACAACGCCGGGCACCAGGAAGCGGTGCTCACCGAGCTGAAAAAAACGCTGGCGCGTGACCCCACCCGCACCACCGTCAGTGGTTTCTCCGCGTTGGGGCTGGTGGAAATGACGCGCAAGCGCACCCGCGAATCGCTGGCGCACATCCTGTGCGAACCCTGCCCCACCTGCGCCGGACGCGGCGAAATCAGGACCGCTCAGACCGTGTGCTACGACGTGCTGCGCGAGATCCTGCGCGAGGCGCGCCAGTTCGACGCGCGCGAATACCGCATCGTCGCCTCGCAGAGCGTGATCGACCTGTTCCTCGACGAGGAATCCGGCAGTCTTGCCCAGCTCATCGATTTCATCGGCAAGCCGGTGTCGATGCAGGTCGAGAC
>JAJPEP010000068.1 GCA_021166845.1 Thiobacillus sp. | reverse complement strand
GCTCGAGCAGCAGCGCGTCGACCCCGAGGAATATCCCTTCTTCGCGCTGACCCAGCGCCCGATGTTCATGTACCACTCGTGGGATTCGCAGAACGTGTGGCTGCGCCAGATCCTGGCGCAGAACTACATGTACATGAACGCGCGCAAGGCGGCGGAAATGGGGATCAAGGACTTCGACTGGATCTGGGTCGAGTCGCACAACGGCAAGATCCGCTGCCAGGTCAAGACCATGGAAGGCACCCAGGAAAATACCATCTGGACCTGGAACGCGATCGGCAAGCAGAAGGGCGCCTGGGGCCTGAAGGAAAACGCATCCGAGGCGACCAAGGGCTTCCTGCTCAACCACCTGATCTCGGAATTGCTGCCGGAAAAAGCCGGCGAGCGACGCGTCACCAACTCCGACCCGGTGACCGGCCAGGCGGCATGGTTCGACCTGCGCGTGAAGATATGGAAGGCCGCGCCGGGCGAAACCGGCTCGTGGCCGCAATTCGACACGCTGAAGCCGCTGCCGGGCGACGAGCGCTACGAGCGCCCCGACGTGCTGCGCTACGACGCCCGCAGCCACGAAAAGAACTAAGCAGCATCTGTATATATAAAGCGAGCACAACATGAGACTTGGATTGGTCATCGACCTCGACGTGTGCGTGGGCTGCCATGCCTGCGCCATCGCCTGCAAGGAATGGAACGCCTCCGGCACCATCGGCCCGCTGTCCGACTACCAGCCCTACAGCGCCGAACCGTCCGGCGTATGGTTCAACCGGATCCGTCATTTTGAAATGGACGTGTATCCGAACAACAAGACGGTCAACTTCCCGATGTCGTGCATGCACTGCGAGGACGCCGACTGCGTCACCGTGTGCCCGACCGGCGCTTCGTACAAGCGCCCCGAAGACGGCATCGTGCTGATCGACCAGGACAAGTGCATGGGCTGCAACTACTGCTCGTGGGCCTGCCCGTATGGCGCGCGCGAACTCGACCGCTCGTCCGGCACGATGAAGAAGTGCACCCTGTGCGTCGACCGCATCTACGACCAGGAACTGCCGGTCGAGGAGCGCCAGCCCGCGTGCGTGCTGACCTGCCCGGCGCACGCCCGCATGTTCGGCGACTTCGACGATCCCGATTCGGCGGTGTCGCGCACCGTGCGCGAGCGCGGCGGCTACCCGCTGATGCCCGAGCTGAACTACAACCCGACCAACCAGTACCTGCCGTCGCGCCGCATGCCGGTGATTCCGGTCGACACCAAGCCGAAGGGCGGCCTGAAGGCAAGCATCAAGCAGTTCGCCAACAAACTGGTGCGCCGTTAAGCACCCCAATTTTCGCCAGGAGTAACCATGCATCCCGCTTTCTCAGTTATTTTTTTCACCGTGGCATCGGGCGCCGGCTTCGGCCTGTTTTCGCTGCTGTTCCTGGCCGACATGTTCAGGCTTGGCGGCGGTTTCAGTCAGGGTCAGCTCGTTGCGGGCGGTCTCATCGCGATGGGGCTGGTCGTGTTCGGCCTGCTGGCCTCCACCCTTCACCTCGCCAACCCTAAAAACGCCTGGCGCGCCTTCAGCCGCTTCCGCACCTCGTGGCTGTCGCGTGAGGGCGTGTTTGCCATGGTGTTCATGCCGCTGGCGCTGATCTACCTTGCCAGCATCATGTTCGACGCGCCGTTGTGGCTGCGTGGAACCTTCGGCTTCCTGACCGCCGTGCTGGCCTGGATCACGGTGTTTTCCACCGGCATGATCTACGCCTGCCTGAAAACCATCCGCCAGTGGAACACCCCGCTGGTGCCGGCTAACTACCTGGCGCTAGGCTACGCCAGCGGTAGCCTGCTGCTGTTGCTGGGCGCCGTCGTCGCCGGTCTCGATACCACGCCGTACATCGCGATGTCGGCGCTGATCATCTCGATTGCCGCCGTGCTGAAAGCCATTTACTACTTCTGGATTCGCAGCCCCGGCCTCACACCCACCATCAACACCGCCACAGGACTCACCCGCGCCAAGGTCAAGCTGCTGGACACCGGCCATACCCATGGCACCTTCCTGACTCAGGAATTTGGTTTCCGGATCGCACGGCAGCAAGCCGGACTGTTCAAGGTCATCGTCTTCGTGGTGGGCTTTGCGCTGCCCGGCCTGATGCTGGTATGGGTGTTCAACCAGAAGGGCGGTCAAGCCGCCGCCATCATCGCCGTCACTGCGGGCCTTGCCGGCGCGGCTGTCGAGCGCTGGCTGTTTTTCGCTGAAGCGCGCCACGTAGTCAACCTGTACCACGGCGCCCAGCGCTGCTGAACGCACCTTCTTGTGGGAGGGGCCGCCCTCCGTCCGATACCGTGGAGATTGGGCGACACAAAGTCGCGGCGAGGCACCGCGCTCACGGACGATTGCTGTGGGAGCGGCCGCAGACCGGGGCTTGGCGCAAGCCTCGTTTCGAGGTATATTAGAAAACGCTAATTTCTCCATTGCAGGAGTGTGAGTTTATGTTTGGATTGTCAGGTTTCAAGGAAGTCGATCCCGGCTACGTCGCGGAAATCGCCACCAAGGGGGCGCACCTGATCGATGTGCGCACCGAGGCCGAGGTCGCGCAGGGCGTGATCGATGGCGCCATTCACATCCCGCTGCACTTGCTTCCGCTGCGCGCGGCCGATATTCCACAGGACAAGCCCGTGGTGATCTACTGCCGCTCCGGTGCACGCTCGGCGCAGGCGTGTGCGTTCATGGCCTCCAGGGGGTATGGCAACATGCATAATCTGGCGGGCGGTATCATGGCATGGGCGCGTTCGGGCAATGCGCTCAGCCTGCCGCGTTAAGCTCCGGGGCAAGGCCGGTTCATGTTCTCCGAATCGCGCTCCGCTGCGCAGCAAATTCGGTTGCAATGGGGGAACTTCTGGTTTAATGTACCGCAGCGATTTTTACTACATACTTAAATAATTTTGTAAGGAGAACCCAATGAATTTCGATAAAGAACTTGATGCACGTGGTCTGAACTGTCCCTTGCCCATCCTGCGTGCCAAGAAAGCCCTGGGAGAAGTCACCAGCGGCCAGGTGCTGAAAATCCTGTCGACCGACCCGGGCTCGGTCAAGGATTTCGCCGCTTTCGCCAAGCAGACCGGCAATGAGCTTCTGTCCACCGCCGAAGCTGGTGGCGAATTCACCTTCTTCATGAAGAAGAAATAAGCAGAAAACCAAAGCCAGCGCCGTCCGTTCCGAGCAAGGAACTCGCGGCGCTGTTTTTTTGACTGGAAGAGGAGAGAGACAGAGCATGGATACTAAAAAAATGGCCATCATCGCGACCAAGGGCACGCTGGACTGGGCGTACCCCCCGTTCATCCTGGCTTCGACAGCGGCCGCGCTGGGCTACGAAACCCAGATTTTCTTCACCTTTTATGGTCTCCAGCTCGTCCGCAAGGACCTGTCTGTCCTCAAAGTCAGCCCCCTGGGCAACCCCGGCATGCCGATGAAAATGCCCTTTGGCCCAAAGTGGTTCAAGAGCATCAACTGGAACATGCCCAATGCCATCCAGGCCATCATCCCCGGCTATGAAAACGTGGCAACGGCCCTGATGAAGCAGACCATCGCCAACACCGGCGTGGCCAGTATTCCCGAACTGCGCGAACTGTGCCAGGAAGCCGAAGTCAAGTTCATCGCCTGCCAGATGACCGTCGAACTGTTCGGCTTCGAGCATTCCGACTTCATCGACGGCCTCGAATATGGCGGCGCCGCCACCTTCTTCGAATTCGCCGGCGAGACCGACATTTGCCTGTTTATCTAAGAAACAGTATTTGAGCGGCCGGATTGCCGCCCGATGAAATGAGCCGACTCGTTCGGCTCATTTTTTTGTGTCTTTTGTACCACACACGACACTAATTATCCTCTTAAACGGGGTGGCCTTCTTGGCTAAGCCACAGTTGTGGGCGTAGCCTTCCGGGCAGGCTATTCAATTAGCTTATCTGTAGCAATTTTGCCCCTAGGAGAGATTAATGAAATTAACAAAAGTATTCGCATTCATGGCGCTGGCCGGCCTGGCCGGCAGCGCCTACGCCACCAACGGTTATTTTTCGCACGGCTACGGGATGTCCGCAAAAGGCATGGGCGGCGCGGGCATTGCCTATCCTCAGGATGCGCTGGCAGCAGCCACCAACCCGGCCGGCATGGTGCACGTGGGTGACCGCATGGACATCGGCCTGGACATTTTCGTGCCGGACCGTGGTTTTACTTATGCCGGCGGTTCGCCTGACGGCAACGGCAGCGGCATGATGGAAAGCTGGTTCCCGATTCCGGAGTTCGGCTATAACCGCATGATCAACAACGACTTGTCGTTTGGCGTGTCTGTTTTTGGTAACGGTGGTATGAATACTACCTATGGTGATGGTGATCATCCGTTTGCTATGTTCCCCGAGGCGGGTGATACGGGCACTACGGTGGGGATTGACCTGATGCAGATGTTCATTGCGCCGACCATTGCCTACAAGGTTAATCAGCAACTCTCCGTAGGCGCGACGCTGAACCTGATCGCACAGTCGTTCGAGTCAAAAGGCCTCGGTGCATTTGGTCAGCCTAATAATGGAAAAGACTACTCCTATGGTGCGAGTCTACGTGTGGGTGGCCTGTATCAGGTTAACAATGCTGTCTCCGTCGGCGCGACTTACCAGACCAAGGGCAACATGAGCAAGTTTGACGACTATGCCGCGCTGTTCCCCAACGGCGGTGAATTTGATATTCCGGCCACCTACGGTGTCGGTATTGCGTTCAAGGCAAGCGATAAGATCGATATCGCTCTTGACGTGACGCGTATCGAATATGAAGGTGTCGACGTTGTCGGCAACGAGGCTTTGTACTCGCTGTTTGGAATTAACGAGCATGGTTTCGGCTGGGAAGACCAAACCGTGGTCAAGCTGGGCGTGGCGTACAAGTACAACAGCGATTTGATCCTGCGCGCTGGCATCAACTATGGGGAACAGCCGATTGATGTTTCGAGTACTTTTGATGCGAATGACATTACATCGGATTTGAATACGCTCGCGCCTGGTGTCGTGGAAACCCATCTGACTCTGGGCTTCACCAAAAGCCTGAGCGCGGACACCTCTATCACGGGTTCCTATATGCATGCCTTCAACAATGAGGTTGATGGTGTCGGTGGCTTCCTTGGAGACAGCACGCTCGAGATGAGCCAGAACTCCTTCGGTTTGAGCTACAACAAAAAGTTTTAATTGCTTGGGAAGCAATGTTTAAAGCCCGCCTTGTGCGGGCTTTTTTTATGGATCGCAGGAAATTTATGGATCGCAGGAAAGCCGCCCACAACCTGGGGGCTGTTCCGCGCCAAGTCATTCGTAAACATTTACAACAAAAAGCGCGGTCGATGCCGCGCTTTTTTCCATTGTCAGGAGCCCTTCAGCCCAGCCGTGTGCGCTGCGCCTCCAGCTTCTGCAGCATGGCGGCAAAGTCGGCCAGCCGCGACTGCTCCTGCTGCACCACGGCGGCGGGGGCGCGGTCGACGAAGCTGGGGTTGGCGAGCTTGGCTTCGGCTTTCTTGATCTCGCCCTGGATGCGGATGATTTCCTTGGACAGGCGGGCGCGCTCGGCGTCCTTGTCGATTGCCACCACCAGCATCATCCGCATGTCGCCGACCAGGGCGACCGGGGCGTCGGCTTCCGGCAGCGCGGGTACGGCGCTGACTTCGCTGAGTTTGCCGAGTGCGGCGATGTAGGGCGCCAGCGCGTTGATCGCGGCGGCGGCGCCCACGAACACCAGCCGCACGCGCGGTGCGGGCGCCAGGTTCATCACGCCGCGCAGGGGGCGGCAGGCGTTGACCAGTTCCTTCAGCAACTGGATGCGCACGACGCTGTCGGGATGGCGCTGCCCTTCGTCAACCTGTGGATAAGGGGCGAGCATGATGCTGTCGCCGGCGACGCCGGCGAGCGGCGCGACCTTCTGCCAGAGTTCTTCGGTGATGAAGGGAATGATTGGGTGGGCGAGGCGCAGCGTGGTTTCGAGCACGCTGGCCAGCGTTCTGCGGGTGGCGCGCTGCTGCTCGGG
>JAJPEP010000020.1 GCA_021166845.1 Thiobacillus sp. | reverse complement strand
GAGCTTTTCACAAGAAACCGGAGCTTGATTGTTTGCGAGCCAATCCCGATGAGGAAACCACTGACTGGAGAGCCGTGTGCGGGAGAACCGCACGCACGGTTCGGAGGGAGGGGAGAGTGGGAACTCTTCCCTACCCCTATCGGCGCCGCCTCGGGATGCTGCAGGGTAGGGGCTTCATCGGGGAGGGGCAAAACATAACTTCAACAGCCAACAGTGATATAGCCTTTTTTATTGCCGTTCCGGCGGTTCAGTTGGCGTTCTCGGTCACCAATTCGTTGCTCTCGGCAAAGTTTTGCAAGAAACGGTAGGCGGTCGGGTTGGAATCCCTGAGCCTTTTGTCCACCACGACGCAGGGGATGCCGTCCAGCGTGACGGGTTGCACGTAAGGCGAATAATTGGTGCGATTGCTGGGGTCGATTACCGCGAACGCACCCGCCAGCCGATCGGCCCAGTCGCTCGGCCGAAACCGGGCGCCCCGGGTGGTGATGCCGCGAATGATGAAGGGAGCGTTGGCGGATGCGTCATCCATGAGTGGGAGTGGGGGGCTGCTGAAGGGGTCGGCGGATTTTAGCACGCAGCCCGGGACGGAAATGTTGCAGTGCCGTTGCGTTGCGCGCTGCCGTTCTTCCGCCGGTTGACTATGGCGGCCCGGCTCGCCTTCCTGGCATTGCGCACCGATACCATGCTGCGATCTCCGTCCTTGCTTCATGGGCGCGGGTGTGCACGGCTTGTGATGTCGCGGCTTGTGATAGCCCAAAAAACGCGAGCGTAGTAATATCCCGGAACGGATACGGCGGCTTAGGCCGCCGTATTGCTTTAGTGAATGATTTTGTCTTTGCAGGGTAGACCTTAGAGCCATGTCCGAACACTTGATGAATACCTATTCCCGCCAGCCCGTCGCCTTTGTTCGCGGCGAAGGAGCCTATCTGTGGGACGAAGCCGGCAAGCGCTATCTCGATGCGGTCGCCGGCGTGGCGGTGAACGGGCTGGGCCATGCCCACCCCAAACTGGTGAAGGCGATTGCCGACCAGGCCGCGACCCTGATCCATACGTCCAACCTGTACCGCGTGCCGCGGCAGGAAGCGCTGGCCGACCGCCTGTGCGAACTGGCCGGCATGGACCGCGCTTTCTTCTGCAATTCGGGCTGCGAGGCCAACGAGGCGGCGATCAAGCTGGCGCGTCTGTACGGTCACGGCAAGGGCATCGAGGTGCCGACCATCATCGTGATGGAGAAGGCCTTCCACGGCCGCACCATGGCGACGCTGACCGCAACCGGCAGCCGCAAGATCCAGGCCGGCTTCGAGCCGCTGCTGACGGGTTTTGCGCGGGTGCCGTTCAACGATCTGGAGGCGATTCGCCACGTCGCCGAGCACAACAAGAGCGTGGTCGCCGTGCTGGCCGAAGTGGTGCAGGGCGAAGGCGGCGTCAACCTGATGGCGCCCGATTATCTGGCCGAATTGCGTGCGATTTGCGACGCCCACGGCTGGCTGCTGATGCTGGACGAAGTGCAGACCGGCATCGGCCGCACCGGCGCCTGGTTCGGCTTCCAGCATTCGGGCGTGATGCCCGACGTGATCGCGCTGGCCAAGGGCCTCGGCTCGGGCATGCCGATCGGCGCCTGCCTCGCGCGCGGCGCGGCGGCGGACGTTTTCAAGCCGGGCAACCACGGCTCGACCTTCGGCGGCAATCCGCTGGCATGCGCGGCGGCGCTGGCGACGCTCGACGCCATCGAGGATGAAAAGCTGCTCGACAATGCGCGCGTGCGCGGCGAGGCGATCCGCGGCGGCCTGCGGCATGCGCTTGCCGGCGTGCACGGCGTGGTCGACATCCGCGGCGAGGGCATGATGATCGGCATCGAGCTCGGCCGCCCGTGCGCCGAGCTGGTGGCGGTGGCGCGCGACGCCGGCGTGCTGATCAACGTCACCGCCGACTCCGTCATCCGCCTGGTGCCGCCGCTGATTTACGGGGCGGTCGAGGTCGATGCGCTGGTTTCGGCGGTGTCCGGCATCGTCAAGAACTACCTGCAGCAGGCGGCGTGATGCTGAGGCATTTTCTGCAATTCAAGGATCTGTCGCGCGACGAGCTGCTGTATCTGTTCGAGCGTGCGCGGCTGATCAAGACCCGCTTCAAGAAATACCAGCCGTATCACCCGCTGGCCGACCGCACGCTGGCGATGATTTTCGAGAAAAGCTCGACCCGCACCCGGCTCTCGTTCGAGGCGGGCATGCACCAGCTCGGCGGCACGGCGATCTACCTCAACACGCGCGACACCCAGCTGGGTCGCGGCGAGCCGGTGGAGGACGCTGGCGAGGTCATCTCGCGCATGGTCGACATCGTGATGATCCGTACCTTCGAGCAGGAGATCATCGAACGCTTCGCCGCGCACTCGCGCGTGCCGGTGATCAACGGCCTGACCAACGAATACCACCCGTGCCAGATTCTCGCCGACATCTTCACCCTGATCGAGCACCGCGGCTCGATCCAGGGCAAGACCGTGGCGTGGATCGGCGACTCCAACAACATGTGCAACACCTGGCTGCAGGCGGCCGAAATACTCGGTTTCAATGTGCACGTGTCGACCCCGCCCGGCTACGAAGTCGAACCTGAACGCGCGGGCCTGTACGGCACCGACCATTTCGAGAGCTTTGCCGATCCGATGGACGCCTGCCGCGGCGCCGATCTGGTGACCACCGACGTGTGGACCAGCATGGGCTGGGAAGCGGAAAACGACGAGCGGATGAAAGACTTCGCCGACTGGCAGGTCGACGCCGACATGATGCGGGTGGCGAAATCCGATGCCGTTTTCATGCACTGCCTGCCGGCGCACCGCGGCGAGGAAGTCACCGCCGAGGTGATCGACGGCCCGCAGTCGGTGGTGTGGGACGAGGCGGAGAACCGCCTGCATGTGCAGAAGGCACTGATGGAATATCTGCTGCTGGGAAAAATCGAATCATGAACATCGCCTACTTCAAGGACATGGATTCGCTCTATGTCGAAATCAGTCCCGAGAATCCCGCGCAGGCGTGGGAAGCGCACGAGGGCATCGTGCTCAACCTGTCCGAGGACGGCCGCGTGGTCGGCATCGAGATCCAGAAGGCCAGTCAGGCGACTAATCTCGACATCCTGAAGATCGGCGGCTTCCCTGGCCAGATCGAAATCATCGACAAGAACACCTCCGGCTCCACTCACTGAATCCACACACCATGAGCGACATCAAAAAAGTTGTACTCGCCTATTCCGGCGGCCTCGACACCTCGGTCATCCTGAAATGGCTGCAGGACACCTATCATTGCGAGGTGGTCACCTTTACCGCCGACCTGGGCCAAGGGGAGGAACTGGAGCCGGCACGCGCCAAGGCGCTGCAGTTCGGCATCAAGCCCGAGCAGATCTACATCGACGACCTGCGCGAGGAATTCGTGCGCGACTTCGTCTTTCCGATGTTCCGCGCCAACACCGTGTACGAGGGCGAATACCTGCTCGGCACCTCGATCGCGCGGCCGCTGATCGCCAAGCGCCTGATCGAGATCGTCAACGAAACCGGCGCCGACGCCATCTGCCACGGCGCCACCGGCAAGGGCAACGACCAGGTGCGCTTCGAACTCGGCGCCTACGCGCTGAAGCCCGACGTCAAGGTGATCGCCCCCTGGCGCGAGTGGGACCTTTTGAGCCGCGAGAAACTGCTCGCCTACGCCGAGGCCCATGGCATTCCCGTGGAGATGAAGCACAAGGCCGGCGGCAGCCCGTATTCGATGGACGCCAACCTGCTGCACATCTCCTACGAAGGCCGCCACCTGGAAGACCCCAACGCCGAGGCCGAGGAAGACATGTGGCGCTGGACCGTGTCGCCCGAGAAGGCGCCCGATCAGGCCGAGTACATCACCCTCGATTACGCGCGCGGCGACGTGGTGGCAATCAACGGCGTCAGCATGCGCGCGCACGAAGTGCTGGCGAAGCTGAACGAACTCGGCGGCAGGCACGGCGTCGGCCGCCTCGACCTGGTGGAAAACCGCTACGTCGGCATGAAGTCGCGCGGCTGCTACGAAACCCCCGGCGGCACCATTTTGTTGAAAGGCCACCGCGCGATCGAATCGATCACGCTCGACCGCGAAGTCGCGCATCTCAAAGATGATTTGATGCCGCGCTACGCCAGCCTGATCTATAACGGCTACTGGTGGGCGCCCGAGCGCGTGGCGCTGCAGACGCTGATCGACCACACCCAGGCGAACGTCAACGGCAGCGTGCGGCTCAAGCTCTACAAGGGCTGCGTCAGCGTCGTCGGCCGCGACTCGAAGACCGATTCGCTGTTCGACCCGACCATCGCGACATTTGAAGACGATGCCGGCGCCTACGACCAGAAAGACGCGGGCGGCTTCATCAAGCTCAACGCGCTGCGCCTGCGGATCGCGTCGAGGCGCCAGGTGCGTTGACAAATTGGGAGAGGATTTATACATTGCAAACATACATTGCATGGGATAAATTTTGAACCGCACCCAGATCTACCTGACGGAACAGGAGCAGGCGGCGCTGCGCACGCTGGCGGCGGCTTCCGGACGCAGCCAGAGCGAACTCATCCGCGAAGCGGTGGACCATTACCTCAGTGAAGCCGAGCCGCAGGTTCGTCGCGCGGCGGTGATGGACGCGGCGGGCTTGTGGAAGGAGCGGGACGACCTGCCTGACCTGGCCCGGCTGCGCACCGAATGGGAGCGGCAGGCCTGAGCGTGGCTTTTTTGCTGGATACCGATGTGCTGATCGACTTTCTGCGTGGCCAGCAGGAGGCGGTCGATTTTATGCGCGAGATCGAACTGCCGCTTCACCTGTCCGCAATCACGGTGGCGGAACTGTATGCGGGCGTGCGCGATGGCGAGGAGAAAGTCGTCCTGTCGCGTGCGCTCAATGCCTGCAAGATCCATCCGCTGACGCATGACATCGCCGAGCGCGGTGGGCTGCTGCGGCGGGATTTTGGCCGCTCGCATGGAGTGGGACTGGCCGATGCGCTGATTGCCGCCACCTCGCAGTTACATGAACTGAAGCTGGTTTCACTCAATGCCAGGCATTACCCTATGCTGAACGATGTGCATGTGCCGTATCGCAAGGCAAACCTATGAAAGCGCCAGGCGTTCCCTGAAACGCAGGTTCTCGCAACATAATTTACTTCAGGAAAGAATCGATCAAGCATGAACCAGTTCAACAATGTATCCGTCGTGTCCAAAGCCAACGTCTACTTCGACGGTAAATGCGTGTCGCACAGCCTCACGCTGGCCGATGGCAGCAAGAAATCGGTCGGCGTGATCCTGCCGTCCACGCTCACCTTCAATACCGGCGCCCCGGAAATCATGGAAACGGTGGCGGGGTCGTGCCGGGTCAAACTGGCGGGCGAGAGCGAGTGGAAGGCCTACGGCGCCGGGCAGTCGTTCTGTGTGCCGGGCAACTCCAGCTTCGAAATCGAGGTCGCGGGCGAGCCGTACCACTACGTCTGCCATTTCGCCTGAGCGATGACCACCGTCACCGTCGTCAAGAAGGACGGCCGCATCGCGATCGCGGCGGACACGCTGACGAAGTGGGGCAGCGGCAAGGAGTCCGCAGACTACGTGGCGAACCATGAGAAGATCATCCGCATCGGTGACAGCCATATCGCGATCACCGGATCGGCCACCTTCAAGCTGATTCTGGCGGACTATTTTTCCTCGCTGGACGCACCGCCCCAACTCGATTCGGCGGCGGACATTTTCCGCGTATGGAACACGATGCACGGCGCCCTCAAGGAGCACTACTACCTGCAGACCGGCGAGGACAAGGAAGAAGACCTCGAATCCTCCCGCATGGACGTTCTGATCGCCAACCCGCGCGGAATTTTCGGCGTGGCGGCGCATCGCACGGTGCAGGAGTTCTCGCGCTTTTATGCCTACGGCAGCGGCAGTTCGTATGCGCTGGGGGCAATGTATGCGGCCTGGCGCGCGCCCTCGCTCGACGCCGAGGCCCTGGCGCGGCTGGGGGTGATGGCGGCGGCCGAGTTCCACGACGAAACCGGGCTGCCGGTGCAGTCGTTTGCGATGGATGCGAATCCGGATGTAAGGGCGGCGCTGTTGTAGGAGGACCGCCCCCGGCCCGAAGCCGTGAAGCGTGCCCGAATGCGAAATCGCGGCGAGGACGCCGCATGGTTCCGCATTCCTGTGTCTTATGAACCATCTGCATTTCAAGGAGTAATCAAAGTGCCGAGTTTTGATATCGTGTCCGAAGTCGACAAGCAGGAAGTGCGCAACGCGGTCGACCAGGTCAACAAGGAAGTGTCCACCCGTTTCGATTTCAAGGGTTCCGACGCACGCGTCGAGCAGGCCGATTACGTACTGACGATTCATGCCGACACTGAATTCCAGCTCGAACAGGTCTACGACATCCTGGCGCAGAAGCTCGCCAAGCGCGGCGTCGACGTCAAATGCCTGGAGATCGGCAGCGTCGAGAAAGTCTCGGGCAACAAGGTCAAGCGCAGCGTGACGGTGAAGACCGGCGTGGAAACCGAGCTGGCGAAGAAGATCGTCAAGTGCATCAAGGACAGCAAGCTCAAGGTGCAGGCCAGCATCCAGGGCGACACCGTGCGCGTGTCCGGCGCCAAGCGCGACCTGCTGCAGGACACCATCGCGCTGGTGCGCAAGTCCATCACCGATTTTCCGCTGCAGTATCAGAATTTTCGCGACTGACCCTTCCCGTCGCGCATTTTCAGCTCAGGACATTAGGAGACGCGCATGGCCAAGGTTCTGGTTCCCCTGGCAGACGGCTGCGAAGAACTCGAAGCCGTCACGATTATCGACCTGCTGCGCCGCGGCGGCATCGAGGTGGTGGCCGCCGGACTCAAGCCCGGCATCGTCCGGGCCAGCCGCGGCGTACAGCTGGTGCCCGACGTCACGCTCGACGTGGCCTTGCAGGACGACTACGACATGGTGGTGCTGCCGGGCGGCATGCCGGGGGCAGCGCACCTTAAGGGCGATGCGCGCATCATCGAACTGCTGAAGAAAATGGCGGCAGCCGGCAAGTACACCGCTGCCATCTGCGCCGCGCCGATGGTGCTGGCCGAGGCCGGTGTGCTCGACGGCAAGCGGGCAACCAGCTACCCCGGCGCGCTCGATGGCCTGTCCGGCGTGACCGTCGTCGCCACGGCCGTGGCGCAGGACGGCAAGGTGCTGACCTCGCGCGGTCCCGGCACGGCAATGGATTTTGCGCTGGCGCTGGTGGAAGTGCTGACCGGCAGCGAAAAGCGCCGGCAGGTCGAAGCTGCGCTGGTCAGGCCATAGCCTGCCGCGCGCCGCCGTTGTTATCATTAGACCTATATCACGCCGACCCGGAGACCACCATGCAGATTCGCGAAATCCTCACGCTCAAAAGCGACGACATCCACAGCATCGCGCCGACCG
>JAJPEP010000018.1 GCA_021166845.1 Thiobacillus sp. | reverse complement strand
TTCCCATCCCGAACAGGACGGTGAAACGCTCCCGCGCCAATGATAGTAGGCATCTCGCCTGTGAAAGTAGGTCATCGTCAGACTCCTTATCCGTGCCTCGCAGCACACTAAAACCCCCTCCCAAAAAGAGGGGGTTTTTTTATGTAAATCCAATACGTCAAGACAGGTAAAATCCGGGTGTGCCAGCCCGAACCCATAAAACCCTGTTTCCGCTCCTGCGCCGCATGTCCGATGGCCGATTCCATTCGGGCCAGGCGCTGGCGCATGAATTCAATCTTTCCCGGTCCAGCATCTTCAACGCACTTGCCCAGGCTGAATCCATGGGCTTGACGATTCACGCTGTGCGTGGACGCGGCTACCGAATGCCTGAACCCGTGGAGTGGCTGGATGGCGTCACGGTGGCTGATCATCTTGGGAGGGTAGCTGCGGCCTACACGATCCACGTCCACGACAGCGTGGATTCAACCAACACCGCCTTGATGGCTGCGGCCTTGAACGGGGCTGCGGACGGCACGCTGGTCTGCACCGAACACCAGCAATCCGGCAAGGGCCGGCGAGGCCGCCAGTGGCATTCGGTTCTCGGCGGCAGCCTCACGTTTTCACTGCTGTGGCGTTTCGAGAATGGCCTGCAGTCGCTATCCGGCCTGAGCCTCGCGGTGGGGCTGGCGATCGCGCGTGCGGTCAATCGCCATAGCCGCCATCCGGTCAGGTTGAAATGGCCCAACGACGTGCTGGTGGACTACCGCAAGCTTGCGGGGATTCTGGTCGAGGTACAGGGCGACATGCATGGGGCGGCCTTCGCGGTGGTGGGTGTCGGGCTGAACGTCCGGATGAGCGGAGCGCAACGCGATGCGGTCGATCAGGCCGTGGTCGACCTGGCCGAGATGGGGGTGGCGGTGGGCCGCAACCGATTGCTGGCAGATTGCCTGCTGGAATTGCACGCGGTGTTGAGCCTGTTCCGCCAGCACGGATTCGCGTCCCTGCGCGAGGACTGGCTGATGCTGGATGCCTACGCGGGCAGGGCTGTGGCGCTGGCCTTGCCGGATGCGCGCAGCGTTCGGGGGATGGCGTCGGGTGTCGACGAAACGGGCGCATTCCTGCTGCGCGACGCCCAGGCGACTTTGCGACCCTATAGCGGCGGTGAAATCAGCTTGCGTCTGGATGCCGCATGACGGCCCGCCGGCTGTTGATCGATGCCGGCAACTCGCGCCTGAAATGGGCCGCGGTTGAAGATGGGCAATGGTGCGCGCAAGGCTGCTGCGATTATGCGGATTTGGCAGTCTTGAAGGCGCAGCTGACGAGCGGAACCGATTGCTTCATCGCCAGCGTGGCAAGCGCCGCACACGAACAACGGCTGGCCGCATTGCTGGAGGCGGCGGATATCGGCGCGCTATGGCTGGTGGCTGGGGCGGACTTTGGCGGGGTGAAAAATAGCTACCAGAACCCGCTGCAACTGGGCGTGGATCGCTGGATGGGCCTGATCGCCGCGCGCCGGCGCACCCGCGGGCCGGTGCTGGTGGTGTCGGACGGGACGGCGATGACGGCGGACGCCCTGTCGGCAGATGGCGTGTTTCTGGGGGGCGTGATCGTGCCGGGCGCCTCATTGATGCGGCGAGCGCTGCAGCAGGGTACGGCGCACGTTTCAGAGGTTACAGGCCGTTGGCAGGCATTTCCGCGCAGCACGGTCGACGCGGTGGAAAGCGGGATTGTGGCGGCGCTGTGCGGGGCGATAGAACAGCAGCGTGCGCGCCTGGCCGAGGCTGCGGGAGAAGTTCCGCGGTGCTTGCTGACGGGCGGGGACGCCGGGATGCTGTTGCCGCACCTGACTGTGCCTGCCGAGCATGTGCCTGCCCTGGTGCTGGAAGGCATCGACTGTGTCGCCCGGGAGAGGGAATCGAGATGAAATGGATCGCATGGGCATTGCTGATGCTGAACCTGGCGGTGGCGGGGTTTTTCATCGGCCGCAGCCACTGGCCGCAGGCCCAATCGGACCAGAATGCGCCGATGAATGTAGACCGCCTCAGCCTGCGCACCCAGTCGGCGTCCGCGCCGGCGCAGATGCCGGCACCCCGCGTGGCGGCGCCCGAGGCCGTGTGTGTGGAATGGCGTGGCTTGAACCCGGACGAGTTCGCGCAGGTGCGCGAACAGCTCAAGACTATGGTCGGCGAGCGGGCGATGTCGTTCGCCGAGGTGCCGCTGAACACCCGGCACTGGGTGATTTTCCCGCCCTTGCCCAGCGCGCAGTCGGCGGCGGACAAGCTGGGAGAACTGGCAGCGGCGGGTGTGGGAGATGCCTTTGTGGTGAAGGATGGCGCCTGGAGCAATGCCATTTCGCTCGGCCTGTATGCTGACGACGAGGCGGCGCGGCGGCGCGTGCGCGAAGTCGAGGACAAGGGCGTGCTCGGCACGCGCGTCGAACCGCTGCCGCGCCAGGGCACGGATTTTTACTTTGTGATTCGCAGCGAGGACACGGACACGCTTAAAAGTCTGGGTGGGATCAATCAGGCCTATCCGAATAGCCATCAGTCGCGCGTGGCGTGCCGGTCATAAGCTGCGCAGCAGATAGTGCAGCGCAATGCCGCCGAACACCGCGGCGCCGAACCAGGTGTTGTGCAGGAAGGCGCGAAAGCATTGCTGCGGGTCGCGTTGCCGGATTAGTTTCATGTGGTAGAGCGCGATCGCCGCCGCCACCGCCAGCCCGCCATAAAACGCCCAGCCCATTTCCCGCTGCAATCCGACCCAGCCGAGCAGTCCCAGAGTCGCCACATAGCAAACTGCAATCGCGGCCAGGTCAAAACGCCCGAAGGTGATCGCCGAGGTCTTGATGCCGATCTTGAGATCGTCTTCGCGGTCGACCATCGCGTATTGGGTATCGTAGGCGATCGCCCAGAAAACGTTGGCCGCCAGCAAAACCCAGGCTTCCAGCGGGACTTCGCCCCACAGCGCGGCATAGCTCATCGGAATGCCGAAGCCGAAGGCGATACCGAGATAGGCCTGCGGGATCGCGAAGAAGCGTTTGGTGAACGGGTAGCTTGCTGCCAGGAACAGCGCGATGACCGAAAGTTCCAGCACCAGCGCGTTAAGCGGCAGGATCAGCAGGAATGCCAGCAGGGACAGGCCCGCCGCCAGCAGCAGCGCCTCCTTCGGCGATACCTTGCCGGCGGCCAGCGGGCGCTCGCGGGTGCGCGCCACGTGGGGGTCAAAATCGCGGTCGGCGTAGTCGTTGATGACGCAACCGGCCGAGCGCATCAGCACCACGCCCATGACGAAAATCCACAGGATCAGCCAGTCTGGCCGGCCGTTGCCGGCAAGCCACTGCGCCCATAGCGTGGGCCACAGCAGCAGCAGGATGCCGATCGGCTTGTCGAGCCGCATCAGTTTCTCGTACAGGGACAGGCGTTCGGTCAGGATCATAGCGTGTCGATTGCGGGAAGGAATACTTCGGTCACCAGGAGCGGATGATGGTTGAGACAGAACAGCGAACGGCGCGCCCACAGGCTGCCGACGGCCAGCGCCTGCTGCTCGATGACCGAGCCGAACAGCGGATGGCTAGCGCGCACCTGACGGTAGGCCAGCGGTTGGCGCGCGATGCGGTGGTCGCTGAACAAGGCCTCGCCGAGCGAGCGGCTGCCGAGCCGGGTGATGCCGCTCCAGCCGCCGCGCAGCCCAGGTTGGGGCAGCACGCTGTGGGCAAACACCACCGGCACCCCGTCGCACAGCAGCATAACTTCGCGCACATAGGCGCGGGTGCCCGGAGCCAGGCCCAGCGCGGTATATTCGTCCGGGTTGGGACGGGCGAGCCCGGTCGCCAGCGGCACCACACGAAACGACGCGCAGCGCGACTTCAGGCGCTGGGTGAGCGAACCATGGTCGCTGAGCCAGGCGCGCAGCGAACGCGGAATGGGGTGCGGGTGGGCAAGCCAGCCCTGCCGGGAATCGAGCACGGCAAACCGTTCAATAGCGGAAAGTCGGCATTATATCGACGTCAGCGCCTGGCGCTGGCCGATCCAGCGTTCCATGTGGCGCGCGGCGATGTCGGGATGACGGGCGAGACAGCGTTGCGCCAGATCGCGTGCGGCGTCCAGCAGCGCGACATCGCGCTCGAGGTCGGCGAAACGCAGCATCGGCAGGCCGCTCTGGCGGTGGCCGAGCAGCTCACCCGGGCCGCGCAGCAGCAAGTCCTGGCGCGCAATCTCGAAGCCGTCGGTGAGCTCGAAAATGACCTTGAGCCGCGCGCGCGCCAGTTCCGACAGCGGGGTCTCGTACAGCAGCACGCATACCGATTCGCGGCTGCCGCGCCCGACCCGTCCCCGAAGTTGATGCAGCTGGGCGAGCCCCATGCGTTCGGCGTGCTCGATCACCATCAGCGCGGCATTGGGTATGTCGACGCCGACCTCGATCACGGTGGTGGCGACCAGGAGGTCGATTTCGTGCGCCTGAAATGCCGCCATCACCGCCTGCTTCTCGTCTGGCTTCAAGCGGCCGTGCACCAGGCCGATCTTCAGGTCGGGCAACTGTTCGGTCAGGGCCGCATAGGTGTCCTGCGCGGTCTGCAACTGCAGCTTCTCCGACTCCTCGATCAGCGGACACACCCAGTAGGCCTGGCCGCCGGCGAGGCAGGCGTCCGTCACGCGCGCCAGTACGTCGTCGCGGCGCGCGGCGCTCACCAACTTGGTGACGATGGGGGTACGGCCCGGCGGCAGTTCATCGATCACCGAGACGTCGAGGTCGGCGAAGAAGCTCATCGCCAGCGTGCGCGGAATCGGCGTCGCGCTCATCATCAGCTGGTGCGGCTCGACGCCTTTTTGCATCAGCGCGAGCCGCTGGCCGACGCCGAAGCGGTGCTGCTCGTCGACCACTGCCAGCCCCAGACGCGCGAAGCTGCCGGCCTCCTGGAACAGCGCATGGGTGCCGAACGCCAGGTCGATGTCGCCCGTAGCAATCGCCTGCCAGGCCGCCGTGCGTTCGGACTTGCGCTGGCTGCCCGATACCCAGGCGCAGCGCACGCCGAGCGCCGACAAGACGGGGGCGAGCTTGCGGTAATGCTGCTCGGCGAGGATTTCGGTCGGCGCCATAAAGGCGGCCTGAAAGCCGTTTTCGATCGCCTGCAGACAGGCCAGCGCAGCCACCACGGTCTTGCCGCTGCCGACATCGCCCTGCAGCAGGCGACGCATCGGGTGCGGCTGCGCCAGATCTGCGCTGATTTCCTGCCAAGTGTGTGCCTGTGCGACGGTCAGTGCAAACGGCAGCGCGTGGATGAAGGTGGCGGTCAGCTGCTGCTGCGCGGGCAGGGGCGCGGTACACAGGCGCTGTCGCTGTCGGCGCGCGGTGGCCAGCGATAGCTGCTGCGCCAGCAGCTCGTCGAAGGCCAGCCGCTGCCACGCGGGGTGCTGGCGCGACTCAAGCTCGGCCGGTGCGCAATCCGGCGGCGGCTGGTGCAGCAGGCGGATGCTGGCTTCCAGTTCCGGCAAACCCAGTTCGGCCAGCCACTCGGCGGGCAGGGTGTCGGGGATCGGCGCCGCCAGCGCCCTCGCGACCAGCTTGCGCAGCGTGGCCTGTCCCAGACCGGCGGTGGTGGGATACACCGGGGTCAGCTGGGTCGGCAGCGGCGTGGCATCGTCGGCTTTTACAAAGCGCGGGTGCACCATTTCCAGTCCGAGAAAGCCGCCGCGCACCTCGCCGCTGTAGCGGAAACTCTCGCCCGGCTGGAACAGCTTGAGGTGGCTGGGGTAGAAGTTGAGGAAGCGGATGCCGAGTACGCCGCCGGCGTCCTCAACCGTCACCGTCAGCATGCGGCGTGGGCGGTAGGCGACGCTGGACTCGCGAACCACCGCCTGCACCTGCGCCGTCTGCCCCGGCAGCAGGTCGCGGATCGGCGTGAGGCGGGTTTCATCTTCCCAGCGCAGCGGCAGGTGTAGCACCAGATCGGCGTCACGGGCCAGCCCCAGCTTGGTGAGCTTGGCGGCGAGCGCCGGGCTGACCGGAAAGGAAAACGGCGACGCCTCCTTCAAGGTGACAATTTAACCGGTCACCATCACGGCGTCGGCCTCGACCAGCGCGCCGCGCGGCAACGCGGCCACGCCGACTGCGGCGCGCGCCGGATAGGGCTGGCTGAAGTAGCCCGCCATGATTTCGTTGACCTTGGGAAAGTGGCCGAGGTCGGTCAGGAACACGTTCAGCTTCACCACGTCGGCCAGCGAGCCGCCCGCCGCGGCTGCCACCGCGGCCAGGTTCTTGAATACCTGATGGATCTGCGCGTCGACGCCGTCGGCCAGCTGCATGGAGGCGGGGTCGAGGCCGATCTGGCCCGACATATAGACGGTGTGGTCGACCCGCACCGCCTGCGAGTAGGTGCCGATCGCGGCAGGGGCTTCGCTGGTCTGGATGATGCTTTTGTTCATGCTGAGTCCTGATGCGGTTGAATTATTGGGGTTGTGCGGCGCGGCCGTCCTTCCTGCCCTTGATGCGGAAAATCCGCACCACGTCGGGCAGTACGCGCAGGCCGCGCATCACGCGGGCGAGATGCATGCGGTTTTCCACCTGCACGGTAAAGTACAGCACGGTGTAGGGGCTGCCGTCCTCTTCTTCCATCGCGATGTTGCCGATGTTGGAGCCGTGTTCGGCGATCGCGGCCGCGACCTTGGCCAACACGCCGCGCTGGTTGCCGACGACGACCTTGATCGAAACGTCGAACATGTGGCCGGGCTCGGCTTCCCATTCGACATCCAGCCATTTGTCGGGGTCGGTGCGGAAGGCGCGGATCGAGGTGCAGTCGTGGGTGTGGATGATGAGTCCGCGATCCTTGTGGATGAAGCCGAGAATCGGGTCGCCGGGGATCGGGTGGCAGCACTGCGCCAGTTCGACCGCGATGCCTTCGGTGCCGCGGATGCTGATGGCATGGGGATGGGCCGGAACCCCGGTTTTTTCGCCCTGCACATGCAGCAGCTGGTGCGCCACCACCAGCGGCAGTTTGCGTCCCAGTCCGATGCCGGCGAACAGTTCCTCCCGCGTCTGCAGGCCGTAGTCCTTGACCACGCGGTCCCATACCGCCGGGTCGGGCTCGATCCCATCGGGATGAAGCGCGGCGATGGCATTGGTGAGCAGGCGCTTGCCCAGCGCCGCCGCTTCTTCCACCCGCGTGTTGCGCAGGTAATTGCGAATATGCGAGCGCGCCTTGCCGGTGACGACGAAATTCAGCCAGGCGGCGTTGGGGCTGGCATTGGCGGCGGTGAGGATCTCGACGTGGTCGCCGTTTCGAAGCTGGGTGCGCAACGGCATCAGCTCATAATTGATCTTCACCGCAATGCAGTGAAAGCCGACGTCGGTGTGCACCGCGAACGCAAAATCCACCGCCGTGGCGCCGCGCGGCAGCGCCATGATCTTGCCCTTGGGGGTGAAGACATAGACCTCGTCGGGAAACAAATCGATCTTGATGTGTTCGAGGAATTCGGGCGAATCGCCGTGGTCGGCGTGGATGTCGAGCAGCGACTGCAGCCAGCGATGGGTGCGCGTCTGCACATCGTTGAGCGCGGCGTCGGCTGACTTGTACATCCAGTGCGAAGCCACGCCCGACTCCGCCAGGCGGTTCATGTCGGCGGTGCGGATCTGCACCTCGATCGGGGTGCCGTTGGGGCCGAACAGGATCGAATGCAGCGACTGGTAGCCGTTGGCCTTCGGAATCGCGATGTAGTCCTTGAATTTGCCGGGGATCGGCTTGTACAGCGAGTGCAGCGCGCCCAGCGCCAGATAGCAGCTCGGCTGGTCGCGCACCACTACGCGAAAGCCGTAGATGTCGAACACCTCGGAGAACGCCAGGTTCTTTTCCTGCATCTTGCGGTAGATGCTGTAGAGGTGTTTTTCACGGCCGGTGATGGTGGCCTCGACCTTGCAGTGCTCGAGTTTTTCCTGCAGCGCGATCTTGATCTTGTCGACCAGTTCGCGGCGATTGCCGCGCGCCGCCTTCACCGCCTTGGCCAGCACCTGATAGCGGTTGGGGTGGCTGTAGCGGAAGCCGAGATCTTCCAGTTCCTGGTAGACCGAATGCAGCCCCAGCCGGTTGGCGATGGGGGCATAGATTTCCAGGGTTTCCTTGGCGATCCGCTTGCGCTTTTCGGCCGGCATCGAGCCCATGGTGTGCATGTTGTGCAGGCGGTCGGCCAGCTTGATCAGGATGACCCGCACGTCCTGCGCCATCGCCAGCAGCATCTTGCGGAAGTTCTCCGCCTGCGCGTGCTGCTCGGATTCAAACGCCAGCTTGTCGAGCTTGGACACGCCCTCGACCAGCAGCGCGACCGGCTTGCCATAGCACGCCTCGATTTCGCTCACCGTGGCCGGGGTGTCTTCGACCACGTCGTGCAGCAGCGCTGCGATCAGGGTCTGCGCATCGAGATGCCAGCCGGCGAGAATGCCGGCAACGGCAAGCGGGTGGGAGATATAGGGTTCGCCGCTCTTGCGGAACTGCCCTTCGTGGGCACTGCGGCTGAACTCGTAGGCCTGCTCGATCTGGCTGATTTCGTCAGGCGAAAGATAGGCCAGGGCTGGACGCAGCGATTCGAACTCGTGCGTCATCGCCGGCGCACGGTGGGTGTGCGCCGGTTGACGTTTGGGTGGCCGCTCAGGCGCGGCCCCGGTTGAGGATTTCACGCCCGACCTTGCCTGCGGCGATTTCCCGCAGCGCGGTAACGATGGATTTGTCCTTGGACTCGACCATGGACTGCGAACCCTGTGCCAGCTGGCGTGCGCGGTAGGCCACGGCAAGGGTCAGTTCGAAGCGGTTGGGAAACATTTCAATGCATTCATCAACGGTAATGCGGGCCATACGGACTCCTGCTTCAGGCGATGCGTCGGAATTCCTCGAACAGCGCGGCATGCCTCTCCAGTTGGCGTGCCGCTTCGAGGCGGATGCTGCGGGTAATGGCGACCAGGTCCAGCAGGGCATGGTCGAAATCATCATTGACGATTATATAGTCGAATGCATCGGCGTGAGCGACGTCGTGGGCGGCAGCGGCCAGCCGGCGCTCGATCACCTCGTTGCTGTCCTGCCCGCGCCCGGCCAGGCGGGTGCGTAGCGCATTGAACGACGGCGGCAGGATGAATATCGATGCGGATTGCGGAAAATGCTGCTTCACTTGCGCCGCGCCCTGCCAGTCGATTTCCAGCAGGATGTCGCGGCCGGCGTTGAGATCGCGTGCAATGCTGCCTTTCGAAGTGCCGTAAGAATTGCCGTACACCTCGGCGTGTTCGAGAAACTCGCCCTCGGCCAGCATGATCTCGAAACGTTCGCGGCTGACGAAGTGGTAGTCGCGGCCGTCGGTTTCGCCGGGGCGGGGCGCGCGCGTGGTGTAGGAGACCGACAGGCGAATCGCCGGGTCGGCCTTCAATAGCGCCTTGACCAGGCTGGTCTTGCCGGCGCCGGAGGGGGCGCTGACGATGTAAAGCACGCCTTGGCTTGGGGTAGGGGTCATGATCGTTCCGGATGTCCTGTTGTTTCAAAAGCCTGTCCGCGAAGGACGCGAAGAAAACCCTTGACAATTACTTTCTTCGCGTTTCTTCGCGTCCTTCGCGGATAAAAATCATTCGATATTCTGCACCTGTTCGCGCATCTGCTCGATCAGTACCTTGAGTTCGAGCGAGACACGCGAGGTTTCCGCTGCAACCGATTTCGAGCCCAGGGTGTTGGCCTCGCGATGCAGTTCCTGCATCAGGAAATCGAGCCGCTTGCCGACCGCGCCGGGTTGATTCAGCACGCGGCGCACCTCGTCGAAGTGAGTGACGAGGCGGGAGAGTTCTTCGTCGATATCGGATTTTTGCGCGGCCAGAACGATTTCCTGCGCCAGCCTTTCGTGCCCCGCCTCGCCCAGCGCGTCGTGCAGTCGCTGCGTCAGTTTTTCGCGCTGGGCGGCAGCCAGCGCGGGCAGCAGCGGTTCCAGGCCGGCCGCCTGCGCCTCGGCCGCGACGAGCCGGTCGAGGATGTGCTGTTTCAGCTTGGCGCCCTCGCGCCGGCGGCTTTCCACCAGTTCATCCAGCGTGGCGCGCACGCCCGCCAGCGCCGCCTCGTTCAGCGCATCCTGCGACAGGGCGGCGCCCTGCATCGCGCCGGGCCAGCGCAGGATCTCGTTGACGCTCAACGGCGCGCTGTCGGGCAGGCGCTGCCGCACGTCGCCCTGCCATTGCGCCAGACGCTCAAGAATGGCCGGGTTCAAGCCGTTATCAAGCGAGGCGACGGGCAGCACGTTCAGGCTGATCCGGCACTCCACCTTGCCGCGCACGAGGCGCTGATTGATCAACTCGCGCAGTTGCGGCTCGAGGGCCCGGAATTCGTCGCCCAGGCGGAAATGCAGTTCCAGGAAGCGCTGATTGACGCTGCGCAGGTCGATGTTGACGCCGGCATGGTCGAGGTTGATGCTGTGGGCGGCGAACCCGGTCATGCTGGCTGTCATGGGTGTTTGAAATATGGATTATGGAAATGATTGCCGGCGCGGAGCCGGGGATTTTTCGGCATGGCCGATTAACAGACAAAGATAATAGACGTTCGACTATGGCGACTCAACCCAACCAGGCGCTGCCCAACGGTTATCGGCTGAATGAATACACCATTGTGCGCAAGATTGGCGGCGGCGGCTTCAGCATGGTGTATCTGGCGCGCGACGGCAATAACCAGTCGGTGGCGATCAAGGAATATTTGCCGGGCGCGCTGGTGCTGCGTACCGAAGGCTCGGTCATCGTGCAGGCCAGTTCAACCGAAAACAACAACATCTTCCGTCACGGCATGAAGTGCTTTTTCGAGGAGGGGCGGGCGCTGGCGTGCATCGACCATCCCAACGTCATTCGCGTGACCAATTTCTTTCGCGCCAACGACACCGTCTACATGGTGATGCGCTTCGAGCGCGGCAAAACGCTGCAACAGCATATCCAGGCCAATCGCGGCACCATCCGCGAGAGCTTCATCCGGCGGGTGTTTGTGCAACTGCTGAATGGTTTGCGCGAAGTGCATACGCACAAGCTGCTGCATCTGGATATCAAGCCGTCGAATTTATATATTCGCCTGGATGGCTCGCCCGTCCTGATCGACTTCGGTGCGGCGCGGCAGACGCTCAGCCAGGAGGAGACCAAGCTGCAGCCCATGTACACCCCTGGTTTTGCCGCGCCCGAGCAGTATCACAACCGCGAACGGCTGGGGCCGTGGACCGACATCTACAGTGTCGGCGCCAGCCTCTACGCCAGCCTGGCGGGCTACCCGCCGCAGGCGGCCGATGCGCGCCTGCTCAACGACAAGCTGGTGCCGGCATCGGTGAACTGGCGCGGCGCCTACTCCGACCAACTGCTGGAAACCATCGACCAGTGCCTCAAGCTCAACTACATGGAGCGCCCGCAAAGCGTATTCAGCCTGCAGAAGGTGCTGATGGACCGCAGCGCGATGACATCGCCGCGTCCCTCGCTGTTGAGCAGCATAAAACGCTCGCTGAACCGCGAATTGTTTTAAAGTGTCGCCATGAAATTCACCATCTACCAGGCGTCACGTCAGGGCGGGCGCAAAAACAACCAGGATCGAGTGGCCTATTCCTACAGTCGCGAAGCGCTGCTGATGGTGGTGGCGGACGGCATGGGCGGCCACATGCACGGCGAAATCGCCGCCCAGATTGCGGTGCAGACGCTGACCGACCAGTTCCAGAAAATGGCCAAGCCGCGTCTGGACGACCCCATGGCCTTTCTGGCCGATGCGACCACGCGCGCGCATTACGCGATCAACGATTACGCGGTCGAGCAGGATCTGCTGGAAATCCCCCACACCACCAGCGTTGCCGCGGTCATTCAGGACAACACGGCGTACTGGGCGCACGTGGGCGATTCGCGGCTGTACCTGTTCAGCGACGGCAGCTTGCTCGCGCGCACGGAGGACCACACCGCGGTGGCCCAACTGGTGCGCAACGGCATCATCAGCGAAGAAGAGGCGGGCACCCATCCGGAGCGCAACAAGGTCTCCAACTGCCTGGGGGGCTACGTCCCGCCGCAGGTGGAATGCAACGCGCCGATTCCGCTGCACGATGCCGACACCATGCTGCTGTGCACCGACGGCATCTGGGGCATGGTCAGCATCCCGGAAGTGGCGGCCCTGCTGCATGCCTACACGCTGGAAGACGCGGTGCGCCACCTGATGGATCACGCCGAATTTCGCGGCGGCGAGCACGGCGACAACCTCAGCCTGATCGCCATGACCTGGGGTGAGGCGCGGATGCCGAGCAAGGATTCGATTTCCACCCTGGCGCTGCCGGATGGCGGCGTCACCACCCAGATCAACGCAATGAGTCCCCTATCCGGCTCGCAGGCAGTGTCGGATGACGAAATCGAGCGTGCGATCGCCGAAATCCAGCAGGCCATCCAGAAAATTTCCGCCAAATAGTCCGGATGCGGGCTTTATGAGTGGGGCGCGCGTGACGCGGTAAAATCGCCCTTTCCGTTTTGAACCGCCTGCCATGTCCGCTCCAATTGTCCGTCCCAGCGGCCGCGCTCCCGATGCGCTGCGCCAGCTGACCTTCACTCGCAAGTTCACCCGGCATGCCGAAGGCTCGGTGCTCGTCACCATGGGCGACACCCGCGTGCTGTTCACCGCCAGCGTGCTCGACAAGCTGCCGCCGCACAAGAAGGGCAGCGGCGAGGGCTGGCTGACCGCCGAATACGGCATGCTGCCGCGCTCCACCCACACCCGCAGCGACCGCGAAGCCGCTCGCGGCAAGCAGTCCGGGCGCACCCAGGAAATCCAGCGCCTGATCGGACGCAGCCTGCGCGCGGTGGTCGACCTGAAGAAACTCGGCGAGCGCACCCTGCACATCGACTGCGACGTGCTGCAGGCAGACGGCGGCACCCGCTGCGCCAGCATCTGCGGCGCCTACGTCGCAGTGGCCGACGCCGTTTCCGGCTTGCTGCGCGAGGGCAAGCTCACCGAAACCCCGCTTGTCGACAGCATCGCCGCCGTCTCGGTCGGCGTCTGGCAGGGCCAGCCGGTGCTCGATCTCGACTACGTGGAAGACTCCGACTGCGACACTGACATGAACGTGGTGATGATCGGCAGCGGCGGAATCGTCGAAGTGCAGGGCACCGCCGAAGGCGCACCGTTTTCCCGCGCCACCCTCGAAGCGCTGCTCGACCTGGCGACCGCCGGCATCGCGCAGATCACCGCGGCGCAGCAGAAGGCGCTACAAGCGGATTGATTTGCGAAGGACGCGAAGAAACGCGAAGGAAACTTTGGGGCGCGTCCTTCGCGGATCAAAATCAAAAGGAGAACCATGGAAAAACTCGTCATCGCATCCGGCAACGCCGGCAAGCTGCGCGAAATCGCGCGCATCCTCGAACCGCTCGGGATCAAAGCCGCGCCGCAGTCCGACTTCGGCGTCCCCGAATGCCCCGAGCCGCACGTCACCTTCGTCGAGAACTGCCTCGCCAAGGCGCGCCATGCCAGCGCGCACACCGGCCTGCCGGCACTGGCCGACGATTCCGGTATCTGCGTCGAGGCGCTGAACGGCGCGCCCGGCGTGTATTCCGCGCGCTATGCGGGCGAGCCGAAGTCCGACCAACGCAACAACGAGAAGCTCATTGAAGCGCTTGCGGGGCAGCCCAGCCGCCGCGCGCACTATTACTGCGTGATGGTGCTGGTGCGCTATGCCGACGACCCCGAGCCGCTAATCGCCGAAGGCCGCTGGTTCGGTGAAATCATCGACACCCCGCGTGGCGAGGGCGGCTTCGGCTACGACCCCTATTTCCTCGTCCCCGAATTCGGCAAGACCGGCGCCGAACTCGGCGAGGACGAGAAGAACGCCATTTCGCACCGCGGCCAGGCCCTGCGCGAACTGGCCGACAAGCTGAAGCGACTTGGCTGAATCGGTCATCCGCTTTGCCGGCGGCGGCTTGAAAGTGCCGCCGCCGCTGTCGCTCTATATTCACCTGCCGTGGTGCGTGAAGAAGTGCCCGTATTGCGACTTCAATTCGCATGCCGCGAAGAGCCTCCCCGAAGCCGCCTACATCGACGCGCTGCTCACCGACCTGGAGCGCGCGCTGCCCGACATATGGGGCCGCAGAATCCACACCGTGTTTTTCGGCGGCGGCACCCCCAGCCTGTTTTCGGCGGAGGGGATCGACCGCATCCTGACCGGCGTGCGCACACTGACGCAGCTGCTACCGGGCGCGGAAATCACGCTCGAAGCCAACCCCGGCACGGTGGAGGCGGGCAAGCTCGCCGGTTTCCGCGAAGCCGGCGTGACGCGCGTCTCGCTCGGCATCCAGAGTTTCAACCCGCGGCATCTGCAGGCGCTTGGGCGCATCCACGACGACACTGAAGCGCGTCGCGCCGCCGAACTTGCCGCTACTCACTTCGACACCTTCAATCTCGACCTGATGTTCGCCCTGCCGGGGCAGACGCTGGCCGAGGCGATGGCCGATGTCGATACCGCGCTGACGTTCCGGCCGCCGCACCTGTCGGCCTACCACCTCACGCTCGAACCCAACACGCCGTTCGGTCATGCCGCGCCGACGAATTTGCCCGACGACGATCTCGCCGCCGACATGCAGCAGTCGATCGAAGCACGGCTGGCCGAGGCCGGCATGCAGCACTACGAGACTTCAGCCTATGCGCGGCCGAATCACGCCAGCCGCCACAATCTCAATTACTGGCAGTTCGGCGACTACCTCGGCATCGGCGCCGGCGCGCACGCCAAGCTTTCCTTCCACGACCGCATCCTGCGGCAGATGCGCACCAAGCACCCGCTGCAATACATGGATGCCGTGGCGCAGGGCGCGCACATCACAGATGCCCGCACGCTTATGCGCGACGACCTGCCGTTCGAGTTCATGATGAACGCGCTGCGGCTCAATGAAGGGGTTCCTGCCGCGCTGTTCGAGGAACGCACCGGCCTGCCGCTGAACGTTTGTACTGCGGCTCTCGAACGGGCGCGAAGCCGGGGCTTGCTGGAACGCGACGCGACCCGGCTCAAGCCGACGCTGCAGGGGCAGCGATTTTTGAACGATCTGCTGGAATTGTTTTTGCCGGGTTAGCGGGGTGCTTGAAGCGGATTCTGGCTTCCGCTGCAGGATGCGGCCAGAAGCGTTTGTTTTAGTGATGGCTGCCGCTGGGTTTGCCTTTCAAGCGATAGAGCGTGCCGCAATAGGGGCACAGCGCATCGCCGCGCGACTCGATGGGCAGGTAGACGCGCGGATGCGAATTCCAGACGGCGTGCTGCGGCATCGGACAGTGCAGGGGCAGGTCGCCCTCGGCGACTTCGATGATGCGCTGGGTATTGTCCTGCTGCTCGCTCATGCCGGCCTCGCTTATTTGACCGGCGTGAGCCAGTCGGTGTGGGCGGCGGCACGGCCGTGCACGCAGTCGAAATACATCGTCTGCAATCTGGTGGTGATGGGGCCGCGGGTGCCCTCGCCAATCGTCCGGTTGTCGAGTTCGCGGATCGGCGTGACCTCCGCGGCGGTGCCGGTGAAGAAAGCCTCGTCGGCGATGTAGACCTCGTCGCGGGTGATGCGTTTTTCGATCACCTGCAGGCCGCACTCCTCCGCCAGCTGGATGATGGTGTCGCGGGTGAGGCCGACCAGGGCGGAGCTCGGGTCGGGGGTGTAGAGCTTGCCGTCGCGGACGATGAAGATGTTTTCCCCCGAGCCTTCGGAAACATAGCCGTCGACGTCGAGCAGCAGCGCCTCGTCGTAGCCGTCGGTCTCGGCCTCCTTGTGCGCCAGGATGGAGTTCATGTAGTTGCCGTTGGCCTTGGCCTTGCACATGGTGACGTTGGCGTGATGGCGCGAGAACGAGCTGGTTTTAACGCGGATGCCGCGCTCCAGCGCTTCCTGGCCGAGATAGGCGCCCCACGGCCAGGCGGCGACGATGACGTGCACCGACAGGTTCTTGGCGGAGATGCCCATGGCCTCGGAACCGAGAAACGCCATCGGCCGCAGGTAGCCGGATTCGAGCCCGTTCTCGCGCACCACGGTGCGCTGCGCTTCGGAGATCGTGGCCTTATCGAACGGCATTTTGATGCCGAGGATGTGGGCGGAATTGAACAACCGCTTGGTGTGTTCCTCGAGACGGAAGATCGCCGTGCCTTGTTCGGCCTTGTAGGCTCGCACGCCCTCGAAGACGCCCATGCCGTAGTGCAGGGTGTGGGTGAGGACGTGGGTGGTGGCGTCGCGCCAGGGAACGAGTTTGCCGTCGTACCAGATGACGCCATCGCGGTCGGCCATGGACATGGTGAAAAATCTCTTAACGAAATGGAAAACGCCGATTTTACCGGAATCCGGGCATGGCGAGGCGGCCGCATTGCGGCACGATGCGCCCACGCGGGAGGCAAAACATGCGACGGAAAGGGGAGGTTTTTCGCGCTGCCGCTGGCGCTCCCCGCCAGCAGTGCCGGGCCTGCGAATTTCGATGATCGCCTGCTGGCGCTGAGCGTGGCGCGCCTGGACTCGGGCGCATTTGTGATCGGGACATGCCGAGGCGCACGCATCAGCCTCGTCGTTGCATTGCCGGAAGACTTACATGTAGGACTTGGCTTCCTCGCCGGGATTGGGCAGCCCGGCGATCCGCCACGCCTCGCGCGGGGTGGGGAACAGGCGCTGCATGCAATCGGCGCTCTGTCCGGTGAGATGGCAGACGTGGCTTAGCGCGGTCACGCTGCCGTGCTTGGCGTATTCGCGCCGCAGGGCGAGCAACAGGCCGATCTGCAATTCGCTGAGTTCGCCCAGTCCGTCGTTCCGGGCAATGCGGTTGGCCAGGCTCTCGCTCCACATGGCCGGGTCGAGCAGGAAGCCGTCGGGGTCAAAGATGGCGGGGGCGGGCATGGTGGGGGGCGTGTTCATGGCAACTCCTGTGACAGCAGGCTCATGAAATATATATAGCACCTCATCCAAAGTCAGCCAGACTTGGTGCGCAGCCCCTGTTTTCAGGTGCGTTCGAGCTGGGCCACCAGCCTGCGTACTGGCGCGGGCAGCGCAGCACCGAGTGCGTCGGCCGGGGACAGCCAAATCTGGCCGGGCCGTGTGAACTGGCGCGGTGCAAGCTGCACCTGGACGGGCTGGATATGCAGTTTGAAGTGGGTGAAGCAGTGGCTGAATCGTGGCAGCGCCTGCTGCGCGAGCGTGGTGAAGCCGAAGTGGTCATGGCAGTGGGCGACGGCGTCGGCGCCCGGGACAAGCTCGGGCAGGCTCCACAAGCCGCCCCACACGCCGCGCGCCGGGCGTTTTTCCAGCATCAGTTCGCCCCGGTCAAGCAACAGCAGCATCAATACCTGTTTCTCGGGGAGTTTTTTTCGGGGACGCGGGGTGGGCAATTCGGCGATCCGATGCTGTGTGAAGGCAACGCATTCGGTATTGAGCGGGCAGGCCGGGCAGGCGGGCCGGCTGCGCGTGCAGACGAGTGCGCCAAGGTCCATCATGCCCTGGGTGTAGGCCTCGATGGCGTCGCGCGGAAGATACGATTCGGCCAGCTGCCACAGCGCCGTTTCAATGTTTCTGTCGCCGGGCCAGCCGGCAATCCCGTCGTGGCGCGCCAGCACGCGTTTGACGTTGCCATCGAGAATGGCGCAGTGCTGGCCGAACGCCAGTGCTGCAATGGCGGCGGCAGTGGAGCGCCCGACGCCGGGCAGCTGCGCGATGGCATCAATGCCTTCCGGAAATTTTCCGCCATGATCTGCAACGATGGCGCGCGCTGCGGCATGCAGATTGCGCGCGCGGCTGTAGTAGCCGAGCCCGCTCCACAGCGCGAGCACCTCATCCTCATGCGCGGCGGCGAGGGCGGGCAGATCGGGGAAGCGCTCGACAAAGCGCTCGAAGTAGGGGATGACCGTGGCGACCCGGGTCTGCTGCAGCATGACTTCCGACAGCCAGATGCGGTAAGGGTCGCGGGCAACCCGCCCGCAAGGGGCGGGCAGCGGTTCTGGAGACGCTGAAGCGCCAACAACCGCGCTCTGCCAGGGCAGGTCATGGCGGCCGTGCTGCTGGTGCCAGCGGACGACGCGGGAGGCAAATGATTTCACCCCGGCAGGGTAGCCGGGGCGGATGGGTGAATCAATGGGAGTGCTGAAAGCCTCCGCAAGGGGCAGGCTGAGGTTATCCCCGCGAAGTGGGTGGCTCTAAAGCCGATGCATCGCGTCGGCAAAAGTCGCGCGCTCAGGCGTGGCCAAGTTTCTGGCGGAACAGGCTCATCAGCTTGCCGAACGCCGACTCGGTGATGGACTTGCGCTCGACCAGCACCGCTTCGCCGCGGCGCAGCTTGTCTGCCAGGCGGTTCTGGCTGATGGAGAAGCTGTTCATGCCGTCCTGGTCCGAGAACAGATAGGTGCTCTTGATGCTGCTGGACCAGCCCAACCGTGCCCAGCGGAAGGTGCCGTCGTCGTAGTGGAATTCCACCCAGTCGCCCTTGTTCAGGGCGCGGGCGCGCAGGGTGAATTCATCTTCCACTTCGGGTACGACGGGATCGGCTTCGGATGCGGGCTCTGTCGGGGCGGCCTTGGCGGCGGGCGCCAGTTCCTCGATTTCTTCGGGGGTGATATTGGGCAGCGGCACCGGCTGGGCGTTGGGACGCACCGCGTTGGCGTGCAGAATGACCAGGGTGGCAAAGAAACGGTCGCTGAGCTTTTGCGGCAGGTCGATTTCTGCCACGCCCTCGCGCAGCCGTTTCAGTAACCCGGGCAGTATGCGCACCAGCATCAGCCGCGCGTCCATGTCGGCCTTGGATTGCACGCTCCATACCAGTTCGCGCATGGTTTCGACGTGGCTGTTGAAATGTGCGCCCTGCTCGCCTTCGTTGATGTAATCGACGGTCAGCAACTGAGCCCAGTCGCGCCGCAGGAATTCACGCAGGGCGTCCACCACCGGCTGGTCCTTGAGCGCACGGTTGATGAAATCGTGCACGATCACCGGCGCGAGCTCTGCGCGCTCGGACTGCTTGATCTGGGCAATATCCTGCTGCAGGCCGGCATCGACGATTTCTTCCAGCGTGTTTTCCAGCAGGTTGCCCATGGCTTCCAGTTCCGTGGCGGCGGAATCGAATACGCCGATGTCATGCTCGAAACATTCGAGCACCCGGCTGACCACTTGCGAAATGGCTTCCAGCCGCGCATTGCCTGCCTCGTTGTCGGGCAGGTGGACGGCCAGCGTGGCGATCGCATCCAGCATGCGGCGGACCGGATGTTTCGACTGTGAGAAGAAATTGCGGTCCAGCATCGCCGCTTTCAGCACGGGAATCTGCAGGCGCGCGATTTGCGCCTTGAGATGATCCGGGATGGCTGCGTCATCGAACACCACGTCGAACAGCATCGCCACGGCGTCTACCAGCACCGCGTCGAGCGGGCTTGCTGCCTGCATCACCGGGCTTTGCTGCAGGCTGCGCAGCACGTTCTGGATGGTGGCGGCTTCCAGCAGGGGCAACTCGAAGCGCCCGCCGCCGGGCAGCATCATGGCGCCGGATTGCAATTGCCCGAGCGAGTCGAGCAGGCTGAATCCGGACAGACTCGCTGCCGCGCCGCCCGCCCCCCCCATTGCGCTGCTGCTGCCCTGCGCCAGTTGTTCGAACAGCCTGAACATGTCGCCGCCCGTCTGTCCCTGCATGGCCGGAGCGGGGCCGGCCGCCGCGGGGCTGTTTTGGGCTGTGCCGTGCGCCCGGCTTTTCGCGCCGACCTTGATGTCGGGCAGGATGCCGCGGTCGATCAGGTAACGGTTGATGGACTGGTAGATGTTCGCGAGTTCGGTGGTCAGCACCAGATCGAACTGGTTCAACAGCACGATCCGTATACCCTGTTCAAGCTGCATGCGGGTGATGCCGTCCAGCAGCGCCTCGCACAGCGCGCGTGGGCCGAGCGGACTTTCGTTTTCGGACAGGTCCGAGCGGCCCAGAAGATGGGCGATGCGGGCATCCAGGGCGACCAGCTCTTCGGCGCAGTTGTAGCGCAGTCGCGAGGTGGCCTTGTCGACCGCCAGCGTGATTTCGTAATCCTGATCGTCCACCAGGGACAGCTCGAGCAGTTCGGCGCCGGCGGATTTTTCGCGGTTATGGGCAAAATTGTTGAAAGTCTGGCAGTACGCATCCTTGCAGGCGCTCAGCAATTCATTGGTTCGCGTGTTGAGGATGCCTTGGGCGCTGTAATACGAATTGCGCGTATCCAGTAGCGGCGAGCGGTCGGCCATCGCCAGCAGGGTGTTTTCCATCGCCTCGGACTGCCGGGTCAGCACACGGGTCGCGCCTTCGATCAGCAAGTCGCGGCAGCCATACAGAGCGGACAGGGTCTCGGCGGAGACCTGTGTGCGGCGAGCACGCTCGAACTGACTGAGGTTGACTACGACTGAGTTTTCTGGCATTTCGCGCTCCATGGGTCACCTCGCGGTATCGGCGGTTGGCTGACCTGGGAACGGGGTGACGTGCGCGTGACAGGAATGCTGCCGGCGGCTCCGCTGTCTCAGCCGCCTGCTGCGGGAACTGAGATCGGTAACTTTGCGTCCCCGCCTCGCGGCGGGTTTGCCCTGTTCGGTGGTCGGCGATCATGCCTGAAAATCGACACACAACCGCACGATTGATTTATCGGCAGGTGCGCGGGAAACTTTAGGGCACGGATTGAAAATGTCAGCCTGGGCTAGCCGACAAGTTTTTCTTGAGACACAGCATGGCTTTGCCGGTGAGTGACTGCTCTGGAATGGATGCGCGTCCAGCACGAATCTCAGCAGCGAGCCGCGTGTGGTCGAGTGAAAGCCGCTGCTCGCCTTCGCCATCGCAGAAAAGCAGATGGCCATGCACGCCGACCCAGGCCACGCGTGCCGCCGTCAGACCTTCGCAAGGCGGCTCGAAATCCACCCAGTCGCCTTCGCGCAATTGTTGCGTCCGGCGCAGGACGGGATCATCTGCCGGTGTATCCGCAAACTGGCGGGCAAGCGATTCGATTTGCTGCTGCGAGATGTGCCGTGGCGTAAACGTGCTGAGCACCGCTTCGCGTTGACCCAGGGTGGGGCGAATCCAGCATTCCTGGGTGGCGGTGATGGCTCTGAAAAAGTCTCTCAACTGCCCGGGCTCGGCCCCTTGCGCCAGCAGCCCGCCCCGTAGCGCGGTGTTGATGGACGGAATCGACTGTAGTCGGGCCTCGCGTATGGCGTCGTTTTGCGGCGCCTGCAGGCTGAGAAAAAGCTGTAGCAGGGTGTGGCAGGCTGCGCGCCAGTCTGGCCCCTCGCCGGATTCGGCCACATACAGCGAGGCCATGTGCGGCACCCAGGCCGCCTCCAGTCGCCGCAACACCGACTCCGGCGCGGGGTAGCGTTCGGTCAGGTCGTGCAGGTTTTCCAGGGCCAACAGAGTGCCCAGTTCCTGGCGTTCGATTTGCTCCAGATGCGCCACTTCGGCAGCAAGCCTGGCTTTCGCGTGCGCATTCTTGTCGGCCAGCCAGGCGGCCAGGCTGTTGTGCGCCTGCGCAAAGGTCCCGGCTGGATGTCCGGGATCGTCGAGGATGGCGGCGCAGTGGGTCTCGATTTGTTCAAGCGCAGGAACGTGCGAGGGGGCGTGCTCAGGGAAGCGGCGCGAGAACAGCCCCGCCAGATCGATCAACTGGCGTGCCGGATGCTGGTCGTCGCTGAAAAAATCGGGTGCGACGAGGGCGACCCGCAAGGTCGGGATTTGCAGTTGAGCGATCGCGGCCTTGTAACGCGGCGACAAGGCCGGGTCGTCGAGGATGCACTCGAACAGCCCGGTCACGGCTTCCAGCACCGCGAGATCCAATGCGCCCGTACCGGCACGACGCGCATCCTGCTGCAACAGCTGCAGGATGCGCGTGGCGGCGGCCGGCGCACCAGACGGACGGGTTTGCCAATCTTCCAGGCTGTCGATCAGGCGGCGCGGCATGGGCGGGAACCCGCCTGCCGGGCCGGTTTCGCGCGCATGCGCGGCCGCGGACTGGATATGCGCCAGGATGGCCTGCCCGACGCCGGTTTGCGTACGCCGCGGCGGAGGAACCGCATGTGCGACGGGGAGTTCGGGGATGTTCTGTGCGTACAGAAATTGATTGAGCGCGGAGTAGGTATGTATGAGCGTGTCGAGCAGGGGGGCGGCGGCACACTGGAGCAGAAGGGTGCCGCACTGTGACTCGATGCCCAGCGCATCGAGTGCGCGCGACAGGGCGCGAATGATCGGCAGCGGGCCATAGGCGTCGACGTGATTCTGATCTTCCAGCGCAATTCGCCGCGCCACCCGCAATCGGCCGAACAGCAGCAGCATGTCCGCACGCAGGACCTCGGTCAGTTGGGCGGCGGCTTTTTCTTCCGCCAGTTGCCGCTTGAGCGCGTTGTCGTCCAGCAGTTGCAGTTCGGCCGGACGGCTGTCATGGCGCTGGGTAAACGTTTCGGGCCGGGCGAGATGACGGCGGAACTGATCGGCAAACGCAGTGGACAAAGCATCCGGACGGGTGTCGAGCCAGTCCAGGCAAGTCTGCCCGGTTGCGATGGCTGCAGGCGCCATCTGCGCCGAAATGGCGCGCAAAAGGGTGTCCTGAAGCGGAGCATGGCTGCGCTGAAAAAAATTATCCAGCGCCTGCGTCATGCGCACATCGACTTCGCGTAGCAGCGCGGCAGGAGCAAGGGGGGGGGATTGGATATTCATGGCCTGATTGCAATAACGGCCATGGAGAATAATTTATTGAACCGAGGCTGGCCAGATGACATGTCTGCAAGCAGCGTTTGGAGCGGGCGAAGGGAATCGAACCCTCCTCATGAGCTTGGGAAGCTCAGGTAATGCCACTATACGACGCCCGCAAGACGGTTCGTTACGGGGCGGAGTCTACCGTGTCGGGATCGTTGCTGTCGATACTTCCTACCGTGCTGGTGACAGTAATGGGCCAAGTGCGTTCGTCAACTTGCCAGCGCCCTGTGCTCGCTACTAACCGTCCACTTTATAATTGGCGTTTTGTTAACGACTGCTTTCTGTGTCCTCATTACACCAAGGGAATCTTTTCGACGACAAGCCTTTTCAAGGGGGGTGCGGTCTTCAGGCGTACAAGCTGCCCCGCTTTCCGACGACACGATACCAAGGCTCAAAGCGCAAGATATTAACGGAGTTGGCGGCGGTATTTGAGCGCTTACCGTTCAATTCGGCGCTTGACCTCTACTCCGGTAGCGGGATGGTAACGCTCCTGCTACGGCATCTTGGGAAGCAAGTCGATGCCAACGATTTCCAGTTATTCAATCAGGCTGTTTCCAGACTGTTCATACAACTGACGACACCCTACCTTCGGGACTTGCATTACGAACTCGAACTTCCGAGCCTTTTAGAAACAAGTCATGCAGAACATCAGCACCTCGTCAAACAACGTTACGCGGATATTTTCTTTACTGCCGAAGAAAACGACGAGATTGATCGCTTTTGTCAGAACTTGGGTGAAAGACCATCCCTACGTCACGATCTATATGTTTACGCCGTTGGGCAGGCGCTCCTAAAAAAGCGCCCGTACAACCTTTTTCATCGCGCTAACCTGAACATGCGAAAAAGAGACGTGAAGCGATCTTTCGGGAATGCCGTAACGTGGGAGACCCCAATTCTTGAGCATGCGCTCACGGCAATTACCGAACTACGCAAATTTCCGTTCCCCGATACGCCAAGCAAAGGAAGGACATTCGGGCAGAATACAGCAGACCTCACGCCGCTTCCTGACGACTATGACCTCATTTATTTGGACCCTCCGTACCTGAACTCGCGAGGTGCTGGTGTCGATTACTCTGATTTCTACAGCTTTCTCGAGGGACTGTGCGATTACTCGCTGTTCGCGCAGGGGGAAGAGATTTACCCGCACCGTCCCATCCAGAAAAAGTCGTCTCGGTGGCAACGTACTTCGCACGCTCTGGAGGAGCTTTCCGCGATATGTCGTAAATGGCCGAAGAGCATCCTGCTTTTTAGTTATCGGAGCGACGGTCTCCCGACCCCGGCGGAAGCTGCCGAAGTACTAAGGCAGGGTGGACGGACTGTAGAGATACATAGCGCAGGAGAATATAAATATGCGCTTTCACGCACGAATACTAACGAGGAATTATTCTTAGTTTCCTTCCCGTGAACGGCAAAGAAAATGTCCGCGCATTGAACCACTTAGGCTCTGGAGAATCGGGCTTAAAGAACTCTTTGTATACAGGTCTTTTAACTCCAAGTTGGAGCCATTGTAGGGTTCCAACTCAAGCCAGCATCCGATACGGCTCATGATTTTTTTGTAATAGGCGGGGAACGAGGCCTGGGTCTCCGGGACATCGCGAGTAAGGCGCTTCAGGTTATAGAAATACCCACGATAGCCTTTCCCCTCGCCTCCCCCCTTGCCTGCAAGGACAACATACACGTCCTCTTTTCCGCTGAGCACCAGGCGTTCTACATCGCGACTCAGGGGCTGCCCGTACTTTCCGAACCAGGCTTTTCCCCTTTTTGCGAGTACCTTTTCGATCTCGCTCACCGCATCGAACTCGTCAAGGCGGCCATATCGGATGACGATATACAGTTTTCTGCGCATGGATGCTTACCTGAACTGGGCGAAGTCGGCGTGAGCCAGCAGGCCAGCTGGTGTAGATATTTCGGCACAATATTTTTCGTAATTGCGCCAGTAAAAATCACACGCGTCTTTGGCACGCGTAAAAGCTAGGAACGGACCCATGACGGTTTGAAACAGTGCTGGATTTTTGCTCACCTTTACGCTGCCAATGTTTTTGGTGTTACCGCTTCCAGCACGTATACCTGAAATGGCGTGCTTCTCGCGGATAAAAACGGTGACGTTTGAGTATGGACAAGGAATCTGACCCTTCTGAGGCATGTTGCTAAGATCATACTCATCAAATTTCGGGTTCTGAGCGTACACAAAACCTATGATCCAATGCTCATGATAGGTGGAGTAGGGATAGAGGATGTTCTTCGTGCCGTTGCGAAGGAAGGAGTTGTAGCCGCCCAGTGTGAACAACATCGTGTCAGACAAATAGGTGGTTTTTATATCGATTGCAATGCGATGCGTTAGCTGTTTGTCGTCGAAGTGTGACAGTGTAAAGTCTGGGTAAGTCGTTTGATTCGCCGTTTCGACGATATAGCCATAATCCTTTGCGATCGACCGAATCACGGGACTAGACATTCTTTCAAACACGGTAGAGATGACCTTCGTGTCGGTATCTATGGGATGAACATAACCTTT
>JAJPEP010000007.1 GCA_021166845.1 Thiobacillus sp. | reverse complement strand
AAGCAGGGCTGCTCAAGGACAAGCAGGCGACCAGCTACCCCGGCTCCCTCGATGGCGTGCCCGGCGTGACCGTCAGCACCTCAGCCGTGGTGCAGGACGGCAAGGTGCTGACCTCGCGCGGCCCCGGCACCGCGATGGACTTTGCGCTGGCGCTGGTCGAGACGCTGACCGGCGCCGAAAATCGCCGCCGGGTCGAAGCTGCGCTGGTCAGACCATAGCCCGCCGCACGCCATCGTTCTATCATTAAATTATTGCGCACCCCCTCAAGCTGCCCCCGGAGATCACCATGCTGATTCGCGAAATTCTTACCCTCAAAAGTGACACCATCTACAGCATCGAACCGACCGATTCGGTGGAAAGCGCCGTCGCCAAGCTGGTGAGCCTGGGCGTGGGTTCGCTGGTGGTGCTGAAGAACGGCGAGATGGTGGGATTGCTGACCGAGCGCGACGTGATGCAGGGCATGGTCAAGCAGGGCTGCGACCTGAAGAATGTGCAGGTCAGCACCATCATGGTGACCGAGCCGGTGGTGGCCGATGCCGACGATTCGGTCGACTATGCGCGCGACGTGATGACCAAGTCGCATATCAGCCACCTGCCGATTCTCGAAAAAGACAAGCTGCTCGGCATCATCTCCTTCCACGACGTGGCGCGCGCCAGCCTCAAGGAAGCCAAATTCGAGAACAGCCTCTTGAAGCGCTACATCAAGCACTGGCCGGAATAAGACCGGCTGTCAGCGGATCGACTCGATGTCGATGGTCTTGCTCATGATCCGGGGGATGATCAGCGCATAGCCCTGCTGCTGCCAGTGCGCCAGCTCGGTGATGGCGTTGGGCACGACTTCGATGAAGTCCTGGAAGTCTTTCACCGCATAGCCATAATCTTCCATAGCCTGTCCGCACACCTTGAATGCCACGCCGAGACCGGCGTAGTAACGCATGCGGTCGACGGCTTCCTGGTATTTCGCCTCGTTCTTTTTCGCCACCGTGACGATCTCAGTGCCGTGGATCACGACGACGATGCTTAAATCTTCGGGCGAGTAGTTATAAGGCGCTGCCTGCAGGGGATTCATCAGCGAGCGCACCCAGTAGAGCGCGCTGCCGATTTTCTGCGGGTCGTCCAGATAGAGCTCGAACACGACTCTGGCTGGCGCGTAGGGCGTCGCCACCCATTTTCCGGCGGCCTGTGCCGGTGCGGAAAATCCCAGCCATAGCCCCATCAATGCAACCAGAATTGATTTCATGGCCGCTCTCCTCTGGCGTACCCAGCTTGGTTTATAGACGCTGGGCGGCGTTTTTCTGCAGGCGGCGCAGGGTCTGGAACAGCTTGATCCGCGCCGGGGCGATCTCGCCCGCGGCGGCCGCTTCCTGCAGCCGGCAGCCCGGCTCGGTCTCGTGCTTGCAGTCGCGGAAACGGCACTGTCCCAAAAACGGACGGAACTCGACGAAAGCGTGCGCCAGGGCGTTGGCGTCCAGATGCTGCAGGGCGAATTCCTGCAGGCCGGGCGAGTCGATCACCGCCGAGTCGGCATCCAGCCGGTGCAGGCGGGTGTGGGTGGTGGTGTGGCGCCCGCTGTCGAGCGCCTCGGAATACTCGGCGGTCACCACGTCGGCGCCCGGAAACAGCGCGTTGATGAGGGTCGACTTGCCCATCCCGGACTGCCCGATCAAGAGCGTGGTGTGACCGTGCAGGGCAGGGCGCAGCGGCGCCACGTCGGTCAGCGCCGACAGCATGACGAGCGGATAGCCGATGCGGGTGAGCAGATTCAGGCGTTCGCGGGCGGCCGGGGTTTCCGGCAGGTCGGCCTTGTTGAGGATCAGCAGGCTGGCGATGCCCTGGTCTTCGGCGGCGAGGACGCAGCGCTGCACCAGTTCCATCGAGAAACTCGGCCGCGCCGCCACCACCACGGCAAGCTGGGTGACGTTGGCGGCGATCGCCTTGGATTTGAATGTGTCGGAGCGATACAGCAGGCTGGCGCGCGGCAGCACCGCTTCGATCACCCCGGCGTCGGCGTCGCGCCGGATTTCGACCTGGTCGCCGCACACCACGCGCAGGTGACGGCCCTTGACCTGGCATTGCAGCTTGTCGTCGGCCGTCTCGACAATGAAACGGCGGCTGAATGCGGCGACGACCTGGCCGGTCAGGACGGCCACGGGATTAGGGCGTGTTAACACTAATTTCGCGTCCGCGTTGTCGCGAGAAAGCGATGGATGCAAGGCGCGTCGCGCCGGCAAGGGCCATCCCTTGCCAAGCGGCGCAACGCCGCAGACGCGCTTTCTCGCGGCAACCCGAAGGGACGGGCCGATTCGGGCGCTTCCTTTTGTCGCGAACCGCTTGCAGTGAACGACACTGCGGCGCGGCCCGCTTCGCGGGCTGCATCCCGAATCGGCCTCGTCGCGGGCGTGAAATTAGTGTTAACACGCCCTAAATATCAAGCAGCATGTCGACCTTGGCGGCGCAGATGAAATCGTTCTCGGAAAGCCCGCCGATGGCGTGCGTCCAGTACTCGACCTTGACGGTGTTGTAGCCGACGACGAGGTAGGGATGATGGTCCTCGCGGTGCGACACCCACATCACCGCATTGGTGAAGGCCTGGGCCTGGTAGTGGTCCTTGAACTTGTATTCCTTGACGATTTTTTCAGCCTCGCGCTGCCAGCCGGACAGGCCCTTCAGCAGCGGCGCAATCTGCGCATCGGTCAGCGGGGCGACGCCGCCCTCGCATGGCGCGCACTTCTTGCGGACGAGTTCTTCAATGATGGTGGTCATGGCATGTCCTCGTTTGAATGAGCCCTACTTGAATTTTAAGCCCTACTTGAATTTGTAGTACTGCTGATTGAGGTAGGCGGCGACGTGCGCCTCGTCCTCCGGGAACCAGCCGGCGCCCGTGTTGGCGTTGCAGCCGGAAATGCGGGCAGCGAGCTGCTGCGGGGTTTTGGCCTTGCGGTCGGCGCGGGTGTAGATCTTGCTGCCGTCACCGCCGAACATGCGGGCGTGGCAGCTGATGCAAGCCTTGTCGTGCAGGATCTTGCCGGCCGCGGAATCGCTTTTGGCAACCGGCGCGGAGTGGGCGCCGCCAACCAGCAGCACGCTACAGAACAGGGCGGTCAGGGTTTTCATGATGGGATTCCTCTGGGCTATTGCCAACATTATCGTCACAGGGTCGCAATTGCGCCAGCGCCCGATACGTCGTGTGCGAAAATGACGGCCTGTTTTTTGAAGGAACGTTGATATGGCCCTGAACCCCACGCACCTGCTCTGGCTCGACATGGAAATGACTGGCTTGTCGCCGGAGAACGACCGCATCATCGAAATCGCCATCGTCGTCACCGATGCCGACCTCAATACCGTGGCCGAAGGTCCGGTGCTGGCGGTCCATCAACCCGACGAGGTCATGAATGCGATGGACAGCTGGAACAAGGGCACGCACGCCAAATCGGGGCTGATCGACCGCGTCAGGGCTTCGCAGCTGAACGAGGCCGACGCCGAGGCGCAGATGCTTGAATTCGTGAAACAGCACGTGCCGGCCAGGACTTCGCCGATGTGCGGCAATTCGATTTGCCAGGACCGCCGCTTCATGGCGCGCTGCATGCCGCAACTGGAAGCATTCTTCCACTACCGCAACCTCGACGTCAGCACCCTGAAGGAGCTCGCCAAGCGCTGGCGGCCCGGACTTTCCGAAGCGTTCAAGAAGGCCAACAAGCACGAGGCGCTGGCCGACATCTACGAGTCTATCGACGAAATGAAGTACTACCGAGAGCATTTCATCCGCAGCGCATAAGCACAACGGCCTGATGGCCGTTTGCTTGATGGGGGCAGCGCGTCAGAGTTTCTCGATAATACGGGCGCGCAGGCGCTTGTATTCATCCTCGCTGATCAGCCCTTTCTTGCGCAACGCTTCAATGCGCTCAAGCCGTTCGATGGGTTGATCGCCGGTCGCCGTGCCGGCGGGTTGCGCGGGTGAAGGGGCGGCGGCGGGCTGGTAATTCGGGTCGCAGCTCAGCCTGGCGTGGATGTCCTTCGCCAAAATCGCGTCATTGACTTCGGTCGACCAGGTCTCGCAACCGGGTTTCTTGATCGAGAGCTTGCCGACATAGCGGTAGGAAAACCCCACGAAGCCCGAGCGGAAGTGGCTGCCGGGCGCGATCGCCAGTGGCGTCGCGCCAAGTTCGGCGCCGTCCGCATAGGCGATGGCGCCGGCGGGTTCGGAGGTGATCCTGATATGCCCGCCCTGGGTTTCGTTGCTGTCGCCCGTGCCGGCACAGCCGGAGAGCAGGCTGGCGGCCGCCAGCAGTCCCAGCCGCTTGATGCCGGGTGAATGAAATAAGCGCATTGCGTTCCTTTCATGGAAAAGGGTTGTTCGGCGTTGTCGCGCGCCGGTGGCTGAGCGACAAGCCTGGCTTGGTCTATTCGCAAAAAACCCACCAGTTTGACCTGGTGGGCAGGAGGAAATCCATACAGAAAATTGTTTCTCTGCTTAGAAAATCGCCGTCAGCTGCACGCCGACCTTGTCATCCACCCCTTTCAGGTTGTTGTTGACGGCTGTGCAGACAGCCCCTGCAACAGCGCACTCGAAGTCGCGGATCTCGTAGTTGAGCGTGACGCGGGTCTTGGGGTTGAAATGGTACTGCACCCCCAGGGTCCACTTGTCGAACTGGTGCTCGTTTATGCGGTCCTCAAGCCGGGTCATGGTGTCGAAGCGGGCATCGAGCTCGAACCTGGTTTTGGGGATATACCAGCCGCCCTCCACATACCAGCCACTGGCTTTGGCATCGGCGCCGTTGCCGTGAGCCGGTACAGTAAAGTAGAAGTTGGGCTTGTCCGGCCCGCTCCAGATCATGCCATCCGCCGTGATGTACTCGGCCGTCACGCGGAAGGGCTTCTTCATGTACTTGAAGCCTAGTCCAGCGCGATCCCGGTCGTAGGATTGGGCGTTGGCCGTTGTGTCGTTCGTCAGATCAAGCAGGCGCTTCCCCTGCTGACCCCAGGCGAAGAACTTCAGCCCTTCGGCCTTGGGTCCCTTGCCACCGTACTTCTTCTCGGCCGAGAAGTAGAGATAGGTGTCGTATTCGCCATCGCTGTTGCTGAACTCGATGCCGTTGCCGTTGCCGATCATCGCGGCATAGGAGACTTCCCAGTCGTTGCCGACGTCGAACGCGTCGAACACCTGCACCCCCACATCGCGGAACGCGCCAACCGGACTGTCGAATCGGTTCAGGCCGGCGCCACCCTGAAGCTGGGCTTCCGTATACGGGCCAACGTTGCCCGTGGCTGCGTTGCATGGGGCGATGGCGCCGGTGCAGTCGGTGAAGCCCTTGTTCGGGAAACGCTCCAGCAACAGACCGTTGGCGGCTTCGCTGAAGTTGATGTAGTCGTAGACGTGGATAGCCTGCAGCCCTTCTTCGAAGCCTGGGGTCTTGAACAGGCCGGCGCGAATGCGGGCGCCCGGAATGTAATTCAGGGTGACACTGGCATCGGTGAGTTTGGCGAAGGCGCCGTTGCCATGAGTGATGCCGTTGTTGCCCATCTCGAGCAGCACGAAATAGTTGATCCGGCTGTCGAGCGGAAAGCCGGCGCCGCGAACGCCGATGCGGGCGCGGTTGATGTTGAAACCGTCCTCAGCGTCAAGATCCGGCCCAAGCAGTTTGGGCGGCACGAAACCCCCAGCGGCATTGGCGTCGCTGAAGTCCTTCTCGTATTTGGCCTGGATAAATCCCCACACATTGGCGCGTGCAGCGGATGCCGGATCTTCGGTGCCCTGCAGCATCAGCCAGTTGGCGGCGTGCGTGGCGCCCGCTGAGGCGAAAGCCAGGGTGCAGGCCGCGCTGATCAATGCGCGCTTGAATGGTTTGTTCTTTCCCAATTTATTGCTCCTTTATTTGTTGGTTTCAAGTAAGTCAGGCAGGGCTTGTAGTCCCTGCAAAAAGGCCGGATGTCAGGGTTTGACGTAGATGTATCCCTGCTTGACCAGTTCGCCGATGCGCACGATGCCGCCGGGCACCACGGTGGCAGCCGGATTCAGCTTCGGCTCTTCCCCGAGTAGCTTCGCCATGCCCTTGAGGGTGTTGCCGCATGCGGTGAATTTCACGCCGCTCTGGGATAGCGAATCAAGGCGCTGGGCGTTGACGTTCTCGGCAAACATCAGGCGCAGGCCGGGCCCATAGGCAACGATCTCGACTTCCACATCACCGGGCGGGTAGGCATCCAGCAGGTTTCGGGCATTGTTCAGGATGAGTTCCTGCTTGGAGGGATCCATGTCGCTGATGTGAAGGACATATTTGTATTCAGCCAGGCTCTGATCTGCCGCCTGGGAGGGGGCCGAGACGTACAGAAGAGAAGACATGACGAGAAGGGCGGATCGAAAAAAGTTAAGCATTACTTGCCTCCGATAGATGGACAGGTACAGCCAGGGCTAAAGCGGCGGCCAAACAGCGCCTACCGTATTTTTTGATTCATAGGTCCCGTTTTTTCGGGCCAAAAAAAGCTCCCGCCCCCCTCTCCGGAGGGGCATAAAGGAAGTGATTCGGGGGGGGATCCCACGCGCGCATTGATGCGCGCGCGGATCGGAATCCGTTAGGGCTTCAGGTAGACGAAGCCTTCTTTTGCCTGCAGCCTGCCGATCTCGGCCACGCCGGACGGCACCACGTTGGCATCCATCATCACGGCGCTGTCGTCGAGCTTGCGGCCTTTGAGGGTGTTGCGGCAGACGCGGAAATCGACGCCCCTTTCCTTGAGGCCGGCCACCTGGGTTTGATAGGGCTCGCCTTTGTCGTCCTTGGCGTCGTTCAACAGGAAATCGATCCCCTTGCCGTGGGTGACCACCACGATCCTGGCATCGGGGCTGGCCGTGATGTGGTTCTGGATGTTGCGCATGGCGATCCGGGCAAGCGAGGCGTCATTGACGTGGTAGACCACTTTCTCTTCCGCGGCAGCGGCAGCCGCGGCCTCGGCCACCGGAACGGCGTGGGTCATGGGCGAGGTCGCCAGCAGCAGGGCGGCAAGCAGCGGGGTGAGGGTGCGAATCATGGCGGGGCCTCCTGAACAGTTATCGATAAGCCGGCTTGATTGATATCGGCCCTATGGATTAAGACGCATCGTCTGGCACGCTTATTCCATTCCGGCAGGTGGTTTTTTATGGAATAAATGAACCACTCGCCCCGTCTTACTTCACATGATCCTGATCAGCCGCTTCCTGTTTGGCCCGTTTCGCCCCGGAATCGAGGCGCAGCGCCCGCTGCTCTACCGCATCGCCTATGCCTGGTGCCACGATCCGGCACTGGCCGACGACCTGGTGCAGGAGGCCCTGTCGAAGGCCTGGGCGCGGCGTGCCCAGCTGCGCGACGAGGCGGCGCTTAAGGGCTGGATGGTGTCGATCATGAATCACTGCTGGCTCGATCACCTGCGCAGCCGGCGCGACTTCGACGATGTCGACGACCTGCGGGACGAACTCGAATCCGGTGTCGAATCGCCCGACGCGTGCTGCAATCGCCAGGAGGTGATCGCCTGCGTGCGGGCCGCGGTGGCGCGCCTGCCGCTGGGGCAGCGCCAGGTGCTGACGCTGGTCGACCTGGAAGAATTTGGCTATGCCGAAGTGGCCGGGATTCTGGACATTCCGGTGGGCACGGTTATGAGCCGGCTGTCGCGCGCGCGCGCGAGCCTGAAAAATTTGCTGGATCCGGCGACGCGGCAGCCTGCGGTCCGGACCCTGCTGAGGAGCGTGAAATGAACCCCGTCGTTTCGGATGAAACCCTGCATGCCTTTGTCGATGGCGAACTCGACGTGGCCGAGAGCGAAGCGCTCACCGCCCGCATCCGCGACGACAAGGATCTGGCGCAGCGCGTCTGCGCGCTGCGCAGCCTGCGGAGCATGGTGCGGCTGGCGTATGCCGAACCGCCGGTTTCCCCCGGCCGGAAACCGGGTGCGGCGCCCCGGCGCCAGTTCATGCAGCGCTGCGCGTACGGTTGTCTCGTTCTGGTTGCGGGATTGAGCGGCGGTTGGGCCTTGCGCGGCCTGGAGCCGCAAGCGGTGGCCACCGTCCCGGCCGCTGCCGCCGGCGGCTTTCAGACGGTCAGCCTGGCACGTGTGGCTGACCCGAATCGGGTCCTGCTGCATCTCGACAGTGCCGCGCCCGACAAGATGCGGACGGTGCTGGATCAGGCCGAGCGGCTGCTCGACGAAGCGGAACAGCAGGGGCGGGCGATGCAACTCGAAGTCATTGCCAACAGCCGCGGCATCGACCTGCTGCGCGCCGGGGTCAGCCCCCATGCGGCGCGCATGGCGCGCATGAAGCAGCGCCATGCCAACCTGCACTGGGTGGCGTGCGGGCAGTCCATTGCCCGTTTCACGAACGAGGGCGAAAAGGTCGTCCTGCTGCCCGCCACCCAGACTGCGCCCACCGCCATCGGCGAAATCGTCACCCGGCTCCAGCAAGGCTGGACCTATGTCAGGGTTTGAACGCAGCACAGCATTCGCCACCCTGCTGTTGAGCCTGCTGCTGCCTGTTGCGGTTGCGGCCGCACCGGTCAATCAGCTGGTCAACCACCCTTCGCCCTATCTTGCGCTGCATGGCAGCGACCCGGTGGCCTGGCAGGAATGGAATGCCGCCACCGTCGCCCGCGCCAAGCGCGAAAACAAGCTGCTGTTCGTGTCGGTGGGCTACTTCGCCTGCCACTGGTGTCACGTCATGCAGCGCGAAAGCTACAAGAACGCGCAGATTGCCGCACTGCTCAACCGCGATTTCATCCCGGTCAAGGTCGACCGCGAACTTAACAGCGGGCTGGATGATGCCCTGCAGACCTTTTCGGCACAGCTCAACGGCGTCGCCGGCTGGCCGCTCAACGCCTTCGTCACGCCCGAGGGTTTCCCGGCGTTTGTCGCGCTGTATGCGCCGCCGGACGATTTTCGCAAACTGTTGAGTCATCTCGCCGAACGCTGGGCGGCGGATCCCACTGGTATACGCCAGCTGGCGCGGCGGGCAGCGCCGCCGCCGGCTCAGCCGCCCGACCGCGCGCCGCTGACGGCTGCCCGCACCGCCGGCGCCTGGGAGCAGTTCGTCGCCGGCGTGTGGCAGGAGGCCGACATGCTGCACGGCGGCTTCGGCCAGGTCGGCAAATTCCCCATGGCGCCGCAACTGCATGCCTTGCTGGAGCGCCAGGTGCGGCAGCCGGACGCCAAACTGGCTGGGTTTCTGCGCCTGAGCCTGGATCAGATGGCGGCGCGCGGGCTGCGCGACCATATCGGCGGCGGATTCTTCCGCTACACCACCGACCCTGGCTGGGACACGCCGCATTTCGAAAAAATGCTGTACGACAACGCGCATCTGGCCGTGCTCTACCTGCGCGCCGCCGGCGTGCTGGGTCAGCCGCGTTACCGCGAGATTGCGCGCGGCACCCTCGGTTTCATTCAGGACGAATTGCTCGATCCGAGCGGCGGCCTCTACAGCAGCACGTCGGCGGTGGACGCCGCCGGTCGGGAGGGCGCGGCCTATCTGTGGGAACCCGATGAACTGAAGCGGCGCCTGCCGCCGGAAGCTTTCGTTGCGGCGCGGCGGGTGTGGCGGCTCGATGCGCCGCGCAGCTTCGATCACGGCTATCTGCCTGCGGAATACCGCACGCCGACGGCCGACGAGCGCCGGCTGCTGGCCGCCGCCGCGCGCATCCTGCGCCCCGTGCGCCAGGCCCGCAGCCTGCCCAAGGACGACAAGCTGAATGCCGGCCTCAATGGCCTGGTGCTGTCGGCGTTCAGTCAGGCCATTCAGCTCGATCCGGCCTACCGCCTGCGCGCCGACCGCCTGCAGCACTTCCTGCTGACGCGGCTGATCCGGGACGGCCGCTTGTTGAAGGCGATGGCGCGCGGGAAGGTGCTGCCGGATGCCGAACTGGAGGATTACGCCTATGTCGTGCAGGGTCTGCTCGATCATGCCGATGCCACCGGCAATGGCCCGTCGCGCGAGCAGGCGCGACAGCTCGCGCAGCTTGCCTGGCAATTGTTCTGGAGCGAGAAGGGGTGGAAACATGAAGCGCGGCCGCTGCTGGCCACCATGCAGGCCGAACCGGCGCTGGCCGATGGCGCGCTGTATTCGCCATCCGATGTGTTGATTCTGGCCAGCCTGCGCCTGCGCGACCCCGTGCTGCAGCGGCTGGCACGCACTGCCGCCGGCTGGCGCGTGCCGGCAATGGAGCAGGATGCGTATGCGTACCCCACCCGCGTCCGCGTGTTGACAGCGGTGTCGCCGGACGAGTGATGCGTTCTGGGGCGCGCAGTCAGCCCGCGTCCGGCGTGGGGGGCTTGAATGCGTCTTCCGGCATGCGAGCCACGTTCGCGCGGCCCAACGGATTTTTTAGTTCAGTTCGGGTTCGAGCGCCGGCTCCTGCGTGCGCTGTAGGGGGCGCCGCCCGACCTGGATTTTCAGGCCCAGCACTTGCTGCTTGCGTGCTACCGTGAGGCGGGCGACATCGCCCGGTTTCAATGCGGCGATCAGGTTCAGCAACGAGGCAGAGTTGGACACCTTGTTGCCGTTGACCGCCAGCAAAATATCGCCCGGACGGATGCCGCCGGCGTCGGCCGGACCGCCTTTCAGCACGCCCGCGATCAGGGCGCCATCGACGTTCTTCAGATTGAAGGATTCGGCCAGTTCGGGCGTGATGTCCTGCACTTCGATGCCGACCCAGCCACGCGTCACGCTGCCGGACTTGATGATCTGCTCCATGATCTGGCGCGCGATGCTGACCGGAATGGCAAAGCCGATGCCTTGCGAGCCGCCGGTGCGCGAATAGATCGCGCTGTTGATCCCGACCAGGTGGCCTGAGACATCGACCAGCGCACCGCCCGAGTTGCCCGGGTTGATGGCGGCGTCGGTCTGGATGAAGTTTTCGAAGGTGTTGATGCCGAGATGGGTGCGGCCGAGCGCGCTGACGATACCCGCGGTGACGGTCTGGCCGACGCCGAACGGATTGCCCACCGCAAGCACCCAGTCACCCACCTTAAGGCTGTCGAGCTGGGCGAAGGTGATCGCAGGCAGGTCGCCGGCATTGATTTTCAGCACCGCCAGATCGGTTTCGGGGTCGGCGCCCACCACGCGCGCCGGCAGGGTCTGGCCGTTTGCCAGCGCCACCTGGATTTCGTCGGCGGCTTCGACCACGTGGTGGTTGGTGAGAATGTAGCCGTTGGAACTGACGATCACCCCCGACCCGAGGTTGGACACTTCGCGCGGGCGCTCATCCAGCCGGTCGCCAAAAAAATAGCGGAAGATCGGGTCCTGCAGTGCGGGATGAGCTGGCGTGCGTACCTTTTGCTGGGTAAAGACGTTGACCACCGACGGGATCACTTTTTGCGCTGCCGGGGCGAAGGATTCGCTCAAGGAGACCGCTTTCCCCGCGGGTTGCGGCGCCTGCTGGATGGTGAGGCCCGGCTGTTGCGGCTGCCAGCCCAGGAGATCGGGCTTGAACAGGGCGATGATGAACAGCACGCCCAGTGCCACCGTGGTGGATTGGGCGAAAAGCAACCAGAGTTTTCGCATGTTGATTGAATTCATGGACTTGGCGTGAATCGCCACCCGTCGATTATAGCCCAGGGGCGGTGGCGCATTGCATGATCGCTACAACGGGCTTCCGGAAAGTGCTGCAAATTGGTTAGAATGCCGGCTTTATCGAAACACGTTCAGGTCAGGTAAACATGAGCCAGGAAGTCGATGGGCAAAAAGTGGACGCACGCAAACGAAAATTCCTGATCGCCGCGACCAGCGCTCTAGGCGGGGTTGCGGCGGCAGGCGTGGCAGTGCCGTTGGTGATGAGCATGATGCCCAGCGCGCGCGCCAGGGCGGCAGGCGCACCGGTGGAAGTGGATATCGACAAGATCGAGCCGGGCATGCTGCTGACGGTCGAGTGGCGCGGCAAGCCGGTATGGATCGTCAACCGCACCCCGGAAATGCTCGGCCTGCTGGGCAAACACGACGACAAGCTGGCCGACCCCGGCAGCGAAATGCCGCAGCAGCCCGACTACGCCAAGAATGCGGTTCGTTCGATCAAGCCGGAATACCTGGTGGCGGTCGGCATCTGCACCCACCTCGGGTGCTCGCCCACCTTCCGCAGTGAAATCGGCGCGGCCGATCTCGGCGGCGACTGGCCGGGCGGCTTCTTCTGCCCCTGCCACGGTTCGACTTTCGACCTTGCAGGGCGCGTGTACAAAGGCGTGCCGGCCCCGACCAATCTGGTGATTCCGCCTCATCAATACCTCAGCGATGCCAGATTGCTGATCGGTGTAGACGCAAAAGGAGCTTGAATAAATGTCTGCCCTGCAAAAAACGATGGGTTGGATCGACGACCGATTCCCCCTCACCTTAACCTACAAGGCGCACCTGTCCGAGTACTACGCGCCCAAGAACTTCAATTTCTGGTATTTCTTCGGTTCGCTGGCGATGCTGGTGCTGGTGATCCAGATCGTCACCGGCATTTTCCTCACCATGAACTACAAGCCGGACGCGGCGCTTGCCTTCATGTCCGTCGAGTACATCATGCGCGACGTCGAGTGGGGCTGGCTGATCCGCTACATGCACTCAACCGGCGCCGCGATGTTTTTTGTCGTCGTCTACCTGCATATGTTCCGCGGCCTGATGTACGGTTCCTACCGCAAGCCGCGCGAACTGATCTGGATTTTCGGCGTGCTGATCTATCTGGCGCTGATGGCCGAAGCCTTCCTCGGCTACCTGCTGCCGTGGGGCCAGATGTCGTACTGGGGCGCCCAGGTGATCGTCAACCTGTTCGCCGCCGTGCCCTTCATCGGTGAGGACCTGTCGATCTGGATTCGCGGCGACTACGTGATTTCCGACGCCACGCTGAACCGTTTCTTCGCCTTCCATGTCATCGCCCTGCCGCTGGTGCTGCTTGCGCTGGTCGTGGTGCATCTGGTGGCGCTGCACGAAGTCGGCTCCAATAACCCGGACGGCATCGAAATCAAGAAGCACAAAGACCCGGTGACGCATATTCCGCTCGACGGCATACCTTTCCACCCCTTCTACACGGTGAAGGACATTGTCGGTGTCATCGTCTTCCTGATGGTGTTCTCGGCGATTGTGTTCTTCGCGCCTGAAATGGGCGGCTACTTCCTCGAGCAGGCCAACTTCGTTCCGGCCAATCCGCTGCAGACGCCGCAGCATATCGCGCCGCTGTGGTACTTCACCCCGTTCTACGCGATCCTGCGTGCGGTGCCGCCGTTGTTCGGCTCGCAGTTCCCGGGCGTGGTGGCGATGGGCATGTCGATCGTCGTGCTGTTCTTCCTGCCCTGGCTCGATCGCAGCAAGGTCAAGTCGATCCGCTATCGCGGTCCGATCTACAAGATCATGCTGGCCCTGTTCATTGTGTCTTTCATCGGCCTCGGCTATCTGGGTCTGCTGCCGGTCTCCCCGGTAGCGACGATTTTTGCCCGGATCTTCTCGGTGATCTACTTCCTGTTTTTCCTGTTGATGCCGTGGTACACATCGATTGACAAAACCAAACCGGAACCGGAAAGGGTGACTGGCTAAATGAAACGCTTGAAGAACTTTCTTTTCCTGCTGGCGGCCGCCCCCGTCGTGGCCTTTGCGGCCGGCGCCAGCGTTCATCTGGACAAGGCGCCGGTCAACCTGGCCGATCAGGATTCCTTGCAGCGCGGCGCCCGCGTGTTCGTCAACTACTGTCTTAACTGCCACAGCGCCAGCGCCATGCGCTACTCGCGCATGCAGGACATCGGCCTGACCGAAGACCAGATCAAGGACAACCTGATGTTCGCCGCCGAAAAGCCGGGTGAACTCATGAATACCGCCATGACCAGTGCAGACGCCAAGGCCTGGTTCGGCGCCGCCCCGCCCGACCTCAGCGTGATCGCCCGTGCTCGCGGCGCCGACTATCTGTACACCTACCTGCGCGGCTTTTACCGTGATGGTTCGACCGTCACCGGCTGGAACAACACCGTGTTCGACAAGGTGGGCATGCCGCACGTGATGTCGGATCTGCAGGGCGAAATGGCGCCGCGCTACAAGAAGGTCGGCGAGCATGAAGTGGTTGATCGCCTCGAACTGGTCAAGCCCGGCAGCATGGCCCTGGCCGAGTACGATGCCATGGTCGGCGATCTGGTTAACTACCTGGTGTGGATGGGCGAGCCCGCCCAGCTTCAGCGCAAGCAGCTTGGCATCATCGTCCTGATTTTCCTCTCTGTTTTCTTCGTCGTGGCCTATTACCTGAAGAAGGAATTCTGGAAAGACATCCACTGATCCTGGTCGCGCCTTTTGCCAACAGCCGGACTGTGTCCGGCTGTTGGCATTTTACGTATCAAATACACGCAACGCCTTAGGGAGCCCCCGCCATGATGACCTTGTATTCCGGCAGTACCTGCCCATACAGCCACCGCTGCCGCATTGTCCTGTTCGAAAAGGACATGGATTTCGAAATCATCGATGTCGACATGCACAACAAGCCGGAAGAAATCGCCAGCATCAGCCCCAGCGGCAAGATGCCGGTGCTGGTCGAACGCGACCTGATCCTGACCGAGTCCAACATCATCAACGAGTACATCGACGAGCGCTTTCCGCATCCGCAACTGATGCCGCCGGATCCCGTCATGCGCGCGCGTGCGCGGCTGGTGCTGTTCAACTTCGAGCACGACCTGTTCACCCATGTCAACACGCTTGAGCACGGACTCGGCAAGTCGTCGGACAAGGCGCGCGCGGAAATCCGCGACAGCCTGTCGCAGCTAACGCCCATCCTCACCAAGCAGAAATACCTGATGAACGACGAGTTCTCCATGCTGGATGTGGCGATCGCGCCGCTGCTGTGGCGCCTCGAACATTACGGCATCGAACTGCCGAAAGTGGCCGCGCCGGTGCTCAAGTACCGCGAGCGCCTGTTCAGCCGTCCCGCCTTCATCAGCGCGCTGACGCCCACCGAAAAGGCATTGCGCAAGTAAGGCAGGCTGGTGGCCGAGATTTCAACCAAGCCGTACCTGATCCGTGCGCTGTATGAATGGTGTACGGATGCGGGTCATACCCCGCAACTTCTGGTTGCGGTGGATGGCCGCACCCGCGTGCCGCCAGGCTTCGTCAAGGACGGCCAGATCGTGCTCAACATCAGCGCTGCCGCGACGCGAAATCTCACCCTGGACAATGACTGGATCCAGTTTTCCTCGCGCTTCGGCGGCGTCTCGCACGAGATTTCCATTCCGGTGGATCGGGTCATGGCCATCTTCGCACGCGAGAGCGGTCAGGGCCTGCATTTCGAACCCGTTGACACACCCGAGTCGCCTGATCAGGCCCCGCCCCCCCAGTCTGACGAGCCGCCGCACCCGCCCAAGGGCAGACCCTCGCTCAAAGTCGTCAAGTAATTAATCGCTCAATCCATCGCGCGGCATCGCTATAATGTCGCCCGTCGCCGCTTTAGCTCAGTTGGTAGAGCAACCGCCTTGTAAGCGGTAGGTCGTCAGTTCGAATCCGACAAGCGGCACCAATTCAACATCCAATAATGTCCAGTAACACCCTGAAGCCCGCGTAAAACCGGGCTTTTTGTTTGCCTGTTCGTCCGGTAGGGTTTAGGATGATCCTAAAAGATACCCCCTGAGATGGGGGTACATAAGGGGGTATGCCCCCAGGATGAAAACCACATACCCCCAAATCGGAGGAAATATGGCGCTTAGCGATACGAAAATCCGCAGCACAAAGCCGTCGGACAAGCCCTACAAGCTGGCGGACGGCGGCGGCCTGTACCTGCTGATTAACCCCACCGGCGGCAAACTGTGGCGGCTCAAATATCGCTTTGGGGGAAAGGAAAAGCTTCTGGCGCTGGGGGTATACCCTGATGTGGGCCTTGCCCTTGCCCGAGAGCGCCGGGATGCGGCTCGCAAGCTGTTGGCGGACGGGACTGACCCCGGAGCGCATCGCAAGGCCGTGGAAGCCGATAAGGCGCGTATGGCGGCCAACAGCTTTGAGGCTGTTGCGCTGGAATGGCACGCCATGAAATCAAAGAAGTGGGCAAAGGTGACGGCGGATAAGGCGCTGGTTCACCTGCGCACCTATGCCTTTCCTGAAATCGGGCACCTGCCCATCGCCAACATCAAGGCGTCAGTGTTGCTGGACATGCTGCGGAAGGTTGAAGCCAAGGGCGTCGCCTACACTGCGACTCGCATCCGTGAGATGTGCGGGCAGATATTCCGCTATGGTGTCGCAACGGGCAGGGCAGATGATAATCCGGCGGCGCATCTTGTGGGAGCGCTTGCCAAGCCTGGCACCACGCACCGCCCTGCCATCACTGAGCGGCGCGAATTCGGGGCTTTCCTGCGTGATTTGCGAGCCGCTACCCGGTTCGACCCCATTACCCGCCATGCAGCCTACTTCGCCATGCTAACGATGGTGAGAGCGCAAGAATTCCGCTTCGCCAAATGGGAGGAAATCGACCGGGATGCACAAGAGTGGAAAGTCCCGGCCACCCGCATGAAGGTGGGTAAACAATTGCCTGCGCACACCGTCCCGCTGTCACGTCAGGCGTTGGAATTGTTGGATGAACTGCATGGCTTGACCGGGCACACGCTTTATCTTTTTCCCAAGGCGAAGGGCTACGGCGAGAACGAAGTCATATCCGAGAACACGGTCGGCAAGCTTCTGAATAATTTGGGTTACCAGGGCCGGCAGTGCGTGCACGGGTTCAGGGCTTCAGCTCGCTCAATTCTCAGTGAGCAGGGCTGGAGCGTAGAAGCGATGGAGCGCCAGCTAGACCACAAGGAAGCCGATGGCACTGTGGCAGCCTATGCCCGGAGCCAACATCTACCCGAGCGGCGGCGCATGATGCAAGCTTGGGCGGATACCTGTGACGCGCTGGAAACTGGTGCGGATGTTGTACCAATCCTTGGCCGCCGGAAGCCCTGATACCTCACAAGCACTAGCCCGATACCGACGAAAACGGTGTGAGGGCCTGCTCCGGACTGAAAGGCTTTATGGAGTCCTATGCGGTAGTGCCTGCGATTGGACGCCTTGAATGCCCTTGAATGGCATACTATCGCTTGCCGTCCTGGGAGATACTTAATCTGGTCCGCGTTAACGCAGACCTTGCAGCATGGTAACCCCACCTCTGTGCGCATATGTGTTCATGTGTCGCGCGCCTCAGGGTATAGGTGAAAGATTCCAGGGCGGCCCCATTTCTCATGACTACCACTCTATCGACTATCAGCCTGAACGATATTCTCTTACGGCATGACGTGCACCATATGTCGAGCAAGATCCTGGGCGTACCGTACTCCACACTAAAGGCGTTGATATATCCGCTCCCGCCGTATAAGTCCTTTGTCATCACTAAGCGCAATGGTTCGCCGCGGCTTATCCAAGAACCGCGCCGCGCACTGAAGGAATTACAGTACAAGGCTCTGGACTATTTTTATGAGCAATGTGGTTTGCCGAAGCCTTGTGTCCACGGGTTCACGAAGGATCGTAGCATCGTCTCAAACGCGAAGTCACATTGTAGTGACCAGACACAGCACCTACTTAACCTTGATCTAGAAGACTTCTTCCCCTCAATTACCTTCTACCGCGTGCGAGGTGTTCTGCAAAAGAAGCCTTTCGAACTCTCGCATCAGGTTGCTACTGTGCTGGCACACTTGTGCACGTTCAAGGGTGTGCTACCACAAGGTGCTCCTACATCCCCCCTTCTTTCGAATCTAATTTGCCGTTCCATGGATCGCGATCTTATGTCCTTGGCAAAGCGGCACAGAGCAACCTACACACGCTACGCTGACGATCTAACGTTCTCGTTCTCAGTGCGTCGCTCGGAGTCTTTGCCCTCAAACATTTGCTCGTTTGATGGCGGAAATCTCACACTTGGCAATGAACTGCAAGCAATCATCGCCGCACATAGTTTTCGCATCAATGCTGAAAAAACTAGACTTAGCACGCGTTTGCACAGGCTTGAAGTCACTGGAATAACTATTAACGAGTTCCCAAATGTAAGGCGCGTCTTTATCGATCAGATACGAGGTGCTCTCAATGCATGGGAGAAATACGGATATAACCTCGCGCAGAAAGATTGGGAAAGGCGCATTACAGACGGTGTGGCGAGTGCGTATGAGAAGCGGCCTTGGAAACGTCAAATTCGCGCCAACAGCCCCCCTGACTTAAAGAATGTTTTGTGGGGCAAGCTGCTTTACGTGCGGATGGTTCGGGGTAAAGACGATGTGATTTACACGCGCTTAGCAGAGCGTTACAACGCTATATGCGAAACTGAGGATGCTAAGGGACCATTTGCGTTCTCGCGGTTGCCCGTTGAACTGATCGTCCGCAACGCGCAAGACGCCGAGCGCGCTGTCTTCGTTGTTGAGTGGTCTGGAGACTACCAACCGGAAGGGAATACCGCGCCCTTAGATGTAGTGCTTTCACAAGGCACAGCTTTCGCTTATAAAGATGTTGGGCTGGTCACGTGTGACCATGTACTCAGCTACTCTGGCAAGATCGGTGGCGTGACCTATACAACCGACGTGCAATCTAGCGACGTCATCAATAAAACGCTTACTGTCCGCAATCCGGTGACTGGTGCTTCCTGGCGGGTGAAGGTTGTGCACCGCGACGCAACCCGTGATTTGGCCATTTTGGTGTTTGACGAAGCACCGCCCGCGCACCGGCACTTTTCTAGTATGGTTGCGCCGATGAACCAAGGCATGCGCGGCATCCTGATGGGCTTCCCGAATTGGTCACCAGGGCGTCGAGTAAATCAAACCAAGGCCGACGTTTTGAGTTGCTACGCTCGCTCAGCACTTAAGCGATTCGAAATATCAACGAACATTCGCCAAGGCAACAGTGGGGGGCCGTTTGTCGACGAGTCGTACCGAGTAGCCGGTGTAGCACAACAAGGCGCGCGCCAGGATGCTGGCAATGACGAATGCTTGTGCGTCACTGATCTGGACGCTTGGATTGCACAATGGAAAGCGTCAGCTATGGGCACCATGGCTGCTAGCAGCTAGCTACGTCGCAGATTGACGCGCAGGGAGAGCTATGAATTACGATCGGCGAGACATGGCTAGAAGCCTTCAGGCAGGCCTCTGGGCGTGCTATAGAAGTGAGTGCCGTAAATGGCAATTTTTTCGGGCGATTCTAGGCGATCCATTTGAGCATATCGGCCCGAACAAGGACAGCGGACCTGATGTGCGCTACTACGACGACCGTTCATCGTGAGCGCGACTTATCCTACCAAAATAATTCTTGCCTTCCGTAGCGGCGGGGTTTGTGCATTTCCGAAATGCGGGAAGCATCTTACCTATGAGGCGATACACGGCGCAGATACTTACGTTGGCGAGGCCGCTCATATTAGAGGCGAAAAGCCCACTGCCCCACGGTACGACCCGACGATGACGGATGACGAGCGCGACGGTGTTGGCAATCTGATATACCTGTGTACCGATCACCATACGATTATCGATAAGGTTCCGGATGATTGGCCTACTGCCGCCCTTCAAGCCCTGAAGGAGGAACACGAAGGCAAGGTGCGCCAGGCGATTGAGGCAACTTTTGCAGACGTGGCCTTCCCAGAATTGGAGAGGGCGATTTCGTGGGTGATTACCCAAGTACCCATAGTGCATGAATCATTCGATTTAATTTCACCCGACGCAAAGATCAAGAAGAATGCGCTGTCGAATGGTTCGCGCCACATAATCGCTGCAGGCCTGTCTTCTAGAATGACCGTGTCCGCCTATGTTGAAGCCGAGGCGCAGCTTGACGCAGATTTTCCGGAGCGACTAAAGGCTGGATTCCTCGCGGAATACTATTCACTTCGACAGAAAGGCCACAGGGGAGATGAACTTTTTGAGTTGATGTGTTCGTTTGCACAACGTGGTGCAAAAAACCAAGCGGATTGCACTGCCGGAATAGCCGTGCTGGTCTATTTGTTCGAGATCTGTGACGTGTTCGAAAAATGATCCTGCCAACGAAACACATTCCACAGAATGAAGCGCTAATTGGTGTCGGTGCGACAGTGCTCATCCATCTCGACACGCCCCGGACGGTGTCTGGCCTATGGGAGCGCCTGAGGGCCGAGCCCAACGTGGGTACGTTCGAACGGTTTGTGCTCGCCACGACCTTGCTATTCATGATCGGCGCTGTTGACATGCAGAACGGTCTGTTGACTAGGACTGCATCATGATTCATTCGGTAAGAGCCAATCATAGTGGATTTCGTGAGGTTGGCTTCACTTCCGGTGTTAACTTGATTCTCGCTGATCGCTCCAAAGCGGCAGGTGACAAGGACACGACCAATGCCTTGGGAAAGTCGACGCTGATTGACATCATTGACTTCTGTCTCGGCAGCAACGCTGCACCTGGAAAGGGGCTGCGTGTCGAAGCTTTACAAGGGTGGGCGTTCACCTTGAAGTTGGACGTGGCTGGGCAAGCCGTCGCGGTTACTCGCGCCACCGACACTCCCGGCGTCGTAGCCATCGAAGGAGTGACCAAGGGATGGGGGTGGCAGCCATCGCCAAATCAGGATGGCGCCCTGACACTCGATATCAAGCGGTGGCGGGCCGTTCTGGCGTGGGCCATGTTCGGCCTCAGCGAAAGTGCTACGGAACGGGGGTATCGGCCCTCTGTGCGGTCGCTTTTGTCCTATTTCAACCGCAACAAATCGGCAGCCTATAACACGCCATTTAAGTACTTTGATAACCAGAAAACTTGGGACGTCCAAATCCACAATGCATTCCTTCTTGGCTTGGATTGGGAGAAGGCTGCGACTTGGCAGCAACTCAAGGACCAGAAGAACGCCTTTGATGCGCTCAAGCAAGCTATTAAAACGGGCGCTATCGATGGCGAATTGGCGTCCCTTGGCGAACTAGAGGCCGAACGACTGAGGCTTTTGACTCAACTTGAGCGGGAGCAGGCTGAACTATCGAGTTTTCGTGTATTGCCGCAGTACCGGGAAATTGAAGTTCAGGCCAACGCACTAACTGCGGACATCCACCGCTTGGTCAACGCTAACATCGCGGATAAACGCAGGCTCGAACGCTACCGTGAGGTGGTGACGCAAGAGGGCTCGCCAACTGATGATCGACTTGAGTTGCTGTATCAGGAAGCGGGCGTTGCGCTGCCTGGGTTGGTGGTCAAGACATTGGCGGACGCCCGCGAATTCAACGAGAAGATTGTTGTCAATCGTAGAGAGTTCATCGCTGGTGAGGTTGCAGCGCTGGAGGCCTCGATTGAAGAACGCAACACCGTGATTGCAACTCTCACATTGCGCAGGGGAGAGTACCTGAGCGTCTTGGCAGGGCAGGGGGCGCTTGACGAACTGACACAATTGCAGGTGCTTCATGCGGCCACGCGGCTCAAAGTGGACGATCTCACGAATCGTATTGACCAACTACGGCAAATGACTTCTCGCGTTGACACGATCAAGGTCGAGACGGTCGAACTGAAGCGTGCTACGGAGAGGGATTACCAAGAGCGCCGTGATTTGTGGTCGCAGGCACTAAGTCTTTTCTCAGACTTTTCCGAGCACTTATACAAAACGCCTGGGCGGCTGGTCATCGACATCGATGACACTGGGTACAGGTTCGATGTGGAAATTGCTGGAAGCCCAAGCGAGGGTATCAGCAAGATGAAGATTTTTTGCTATGACTTGATGCTGGTCTCATTCGCACGGCAGCGGGGCCTTGGCATTGACTTCCTTGTTCACGACAGCACGATCTTTGATGGAGTTGATCCCCGTCAGCGGGCGCATGCATTAGAGCTAGCATCCGCGATGGCGCAAAAATATGGATTTCAGTATATCTGCACGTTGAACACTGACATGATCCCAACTAACGACTTTACGGCGGGGTTCGACTTCGAAAGCCTGGTACGACTTCGGCTGACTGATACTAATCCAAGCGGTAGCTTGCTCGGCTTCCGTTACTGAGTTGAGGTCTCGTGCCAAATAGCTGCGTACAGTTATTGACACAAGTCCAAGGGGAGCAAGACTCAGGCATCGCGGAATTTTCAAAATCCGCGTCGGGGATGCGCCCTAAGGCCGGGGTGTCTAAGGGCCGGCGTTCTATGCGCCATTGCGTAAAGCGCGTCGGGATAAGCAGATTTGCGTATTCCACTCCTTTGATCTGCCACCCTAAGGGCTCCCCATACACACCAGGCTGATCGCTCCACACGCGGGCCAGCTTAAGGGGGTGGTCTTTACGGGATGCCAACGGCCCACCCATGCCCTTTACGAAAGCCTGCCAATCCCCTTGATCGGCTGCGGCGGATAGTCCGGCAACCACACCCTTAGGGCCGCCACCCTTAAGGCGGCGAAGCTCACGCCACACGCTGACAGGTGGCCCGCCAATTTGCTGGAACTGGCGAATGCGCCATGTACTGGCCCAGGCCTGAACCCGTTGCGCGCCCTCTACCGGCTCTTCCCCATAGAGACCGTAATCAAGCGCATGGCCATCGATGTTCTTGGAAATGTACTTGGCGATGTATCCGACGGCGCTGCCCTTGTTAAAGTCGATGGCCACGGCCGTGAAACGATGCTTCTTTGCACCTGGCTCGTCGCCATCGGTTTGTAGGGCGTAGTGTTTAAATAAAGCTCTTAGCATCTCGACCTGATCCGGTTGCACGAATAGCAGCAAATGCCAATGGGGCGTGCCATCGTGCTGGGGCTCTGCAATCCGGAAGCCATACATGCCAATGCCTTCGCGTGCAGCAGCCGAACGGATACGAGCCCATACCTTTGCTAAATAGGCTTGGGCTTCCTTGGGGGTTGTCCCGTCATACTTCGGATTAGGCTTGCCAGATTTGGCGAGGCTCTTGTGCATGCGGGAAGGGCAGGTGACGGTGCAAAACTCAGCCGCATGCCCCAATGATTTGGCTATTTCCTCAAACCCACGAGCGCGAGTCATGAGTTCGGCGCGCCGAATGCGTGGATTCGATACGCTGACATCGGAGAGCTCAGCCAGGCTCTGGCAATACCCGGAATCGTTGACCGCTTGCATGGATTCGAGGATGCGTCGGTTTCGCCGGGTTTGCTGACGCTTACGGTTCAGTGTTTCATCGCTGGCATAAATGCCCGCTTGGACTTTGACCAACCCGACTTGAATCGCGGCGGCTTCAAGATCGCGTCCATGCCGGCCACGCAACTGCCGACGCCACCATTTGGCATCCCTGTCGGTAACACGGCGTATGAATCCCGTAACGGTAAGGGATGTTTGCCCGAGTCGGATGCGACGCTCATTCTCTGTAACGGGAACGGTATCGGAACAGGAACAGGAACCGGAACCGGAACGGGTAGGGTACAGACCGTAACTGTTACAGATACCGAAAATCAGCCTCAGAATTTCATTGAGATTCTTCGGGTAGAGTTCCAGCGCCTCACGGCATCGTTTGCTCGCCCGTTCCGCTTCCGCTACGAGTTCATCGTCGTTCCAAGCCAGCGCCATCTTGGTGGGCTTAAACTTTTCCCGTATATCCAGCAGGAACAGATTGGCCGGGCGCTGCCCCTGAGTTTCATAACGAACCCGGTAGGCTTTGGCGACTGCGAGGGCAATCCTGTCAGGCCATTCCCGGAAAATCTCGCGCCGAAAGCGCCGATCATCCCCATCGCTATCGTCCAAATGCCACGTGATGCGCTCAGCCTCTGAAGCCCACGTGGACGGCGGGCACACACGATTTGCCGGGCGCATGGCTCAAGCGCTCAGGCTGGTGGCTGATTTGCGGGCGGCTTCGAGCTTCGCCACCAAGGCGCGAATCTCAGCATCGGCCATGCCTGCAATGCGTGCGGCATTGAGTGCGGCGACTTCCGTAGCAGGCCAGGCCACGGAGCGCGGGCCGAGCTTTACAGGCTTTGGCCAGAGGCCTTGCTGAATACGAAGGTAGATTGTCGAGCGCGAAGTGCCAGTTTCGGCCTTAACAGTAGGAAGCCGCAGGAGTCTTTGAACCATTGTTGCACCTCATTGGTGTATTGAACGTGGTTCGGATTCTTATGGCTTAGCAGAGGTGAAAAATAGGCGCAGTAGGTCGCGGGAATTGTGCGGGGGATGAGCCGAATACAGCGCCGTTACTGGTGGGGAAGGGCGCGGGTAACTATTTGCGTGGACCGGTAGGGAGGCCGTCGGCGCGCAGGATGGTCGCCATGATTTCGGCGGTGCGCCTGGCGACTTTTTGGTCGGTCAACCACTCAATGACTTGCTCGTTGGTTGGCGCGGTCGAGGGTTGGCCGGGTTGGTAGTTCTTCCAAAAAAGGTCAGCGGCGCGGGCTAGCTTGCGCAGTAACTCAGTTTCATGACGTCCCCAAGGCCAGCCTGTGACTGGAAGATTCAGTTCTGGCTGCCAATGGAACCCTTCAGGAAAAGCCAGCCTCGTCGCATGCGCCCAGGATGCAAAAACGGTCAGATCAACTTCGCTCTCTTCAAGGTTTTCCGGGTCGAGTTTGTCCGGCTTGAGAAGGCCCGCGCCGATGCCTGTTTTAGCCAGCCCGAGCAGCGAGTTAAATTTCGGCGGCGTGTGGATTAAGACTGTGTTCAGTTTGCCTGGCCCAATCTCAAGTCTGGTGGGGTCAAGCTCGCAAAGCAGGGCGACGGCCTGCCATAACTTCGCTTTGCGCGTTCTTTCCCATTGCGCCCAATCGGGCCGGGGAATCGTCCAAAGGAAGGAATCGTCGGCAGGGTTGCTAGGGGTGTTCATGGTTACATTAAGGCGGTAGACGGCAAATGATACCTACGTGACGAGGGGCGAGGAATTTATCCGCTGTATACGGCAGTTGGGGGTATATATGGGGGTATCACGTCTACGGCTTTAGCGTCAGACCGCACTAAATAAGCCATACGGTGGCAATTATGGGTCAGACAAGCGCACCAAACATCCAGAACCGCGCGTAGCATGAAGCACGAAACCCGCATCCGGAAACGGATTGCGGGTTTCTTTTTGGTTGGGCCCTGGTCCGGAGCGGCGAAGTGGGCCACGCGGCCAAGCATTGGCGGC
>JAJPEP010000107.1 GCA_021166845.1 Thiobacillus sp. | reverse complement strand
TGACCGCAGCAGGCAAGCCGCCCATGCTTATCCTCGGTGCAATGATGCGTAAACTCGTTCATGTCGCCTTCGGCGTCCTCAAGTCGGGCAAACCCTTCAATCCGGCTTTGCATATTTCTTGACACCAATAACAGTATCTACATGATCTGCGGTGCGCTGTCGCCGTAATGCTTGAGTGCACCTTCGAGCGTCAATCGGTGCACGGAGTGCACCCTACTTATTGCTGTTTCTAGCGCGAAATGGAATAAACCGGATCAACCTGGCGTGGCCAGGTCTCCCTCGCGGCTTCCCAGATTGATCATCGGGTCGTACCTGGATTCCAGCCGCAGCAGGATGTCGTAATAATTGCGGATGTTCTCGGCAAAATGCAGGGCCTCGCCGCCGCGGGCATAGCCGTATTTCATCGCCTTGGCATAGGTGCCCCGGCTCAGGTAGGGCAGCGCTTCCTTCACGTCGGCCCAGCTGTCCGGGCTGCCGCCGCGCGCCTGCGCGATGCGGCGCGCGTCTTCCAGGTGCCCCTGTCCCTGGTTGTAGGCGGCCAGCGCCAGCCAGGTGCGGTCGGGTTCCGCAATGCGCGCGGGCAGGCTGTCTTTCATCAGCGCCAGATAGCGCGCGCCGCCCAGGATGCTCTGGCGCGCGTCGAGGCGGTTGGAAATGCCCATGCGGTCGGCGGTTTGCCCGGTCAGCATCATCAGGCCGCGCACCCCAGTCGGCGAGGTGGCGAGGGCATTCCACTGCGACTCCTGATAGCCGATCGCGGCCAGCAGGCGCCAGTCGATCCCGGTGAGCGTCTGCGCCTCGTGAAAGTGTTGGCGCAGCTCGGGCAGCCGTTGCGGACGGCGCTGCAGGATGCCGAGGATGTCGCTGCTGCCCAGTTGCCTGACGTGACCGAAATAGCGCTCGTATACGCGCTTGATGGTGCCGTCCTTGCGCGCCTGCGCGACAAAGCGCGACAATGCATTGCGGAAGGCCTGCGAACTGCGGGGCGGCAGCGCCCACACGATTTTCTGCGTGTCGCCGATGTCGAACGCCACGGCCAGTTCGGGGTAGGCATTGCGCATCAGGTCGAAATCCATGCCGTTGATGAGCACCGCGTCGTACAGGCCGGCCTGCAACTGCGCCAGCAGTTCCTCCGGCCAGACATTTTCCAGCGCCGCCCAGGCGAGCTCTGGATGCTTGCGCTTTTGGCGCATCAGGATGGGCGTGTGCCCGGAGCCGACGATCAGCGCCAGTTTTCTGTCGGACAGGTCTGCCGTGTTGCGCGGCCGCTTGTCGCGGGTGCGGTACACGACATGGACCGGGGTCTCGAACAGGACCGGCCCGGCAATCAGGTGGCGGTCCTTGACGACTGCACGCGGAAGGGCCGCCGCCGCCAGGTGGATACGATGGCGGTCGAGCAGTTGGAACAGCGCTTCGGGGCGGGGCTTTTCCGTCCACTCGAGCGACCAGTTCCGCGACTGGCTGAAGGCCAGGATCAAATCGTGCTCGAAGCCGGCGGACTCGCCGTTGTGGGCGACGTAGTAAGTGGCCGGGCTGTTGCGCGCGCCGACCCGCAACTCGCCGCTGATTTCAGGCGGCGGCACCGGCTGGCTGCAGGCAGCCAGTACCAGGCTCAATGTAAGCGCGGCGCCCCTCCCGAAACCAGCCATCTTTCTTGTAATGGGCATGACCACAGTCTGCCCGAGTGTGAAATTTTCGTCCAGCAAACCGCGCGGCTCGGTTACAATACGCGCCGCCGGAGAGGTGGCAGAGTGGTCGAATGTACCTGACTCGAAATCAGGCGTAGGTGCAAGCCTACCGTGGGTTCGAATCCCACCCTCTCCGCCAATTACTAACTAATGTTTTGAAATAGCTAAGGTTATTTAATTTCAATCCGCTAGCTTATCCAGCTGTCATGCCAAGCGATACACCATGACGTTGGAGAATAAGCAATTGGACTACCCAAGGGGCTGGACCCGAAACGGCCTTCACTACTTCCGGATCAAGATTCCCGTTGATTTGCGGGAGCATTACAACAAAATCGAGATCAAGAAGTCGCTCGGGACGGAAGATGCCAAACAAGCGAAGAGGCTGATCAACAGGCTCTCTGTTCGATACGACAACGAATTCGACAGCATCCGACGTAATAGGCAGCTGCAGGCAGTAGCGCAGACCCGCCTCTCTGGCGATCTTCACTGAAGTTGAGAAGATCGACGACAAATTCATCGCAGGCATGGCTGGACAGCGAATATCCGGCAATCGAACAACGCGCCAAGTCTGAAGGTGCCGAGATTCACTGGGGCGACGAAACAGCGGTCGTGAATACCGACGTGCGTGGCCGCTGCTACGCACCGGCCGGCAAAACACCGGTGACCTTTGCAGTGGGTGGCACACGCCAGAAACTGTCGATGATCGCCACCGTCACCAATCAGGGCAAGACACGCTGGATGATCATTGACGAGTCGTTCAATTCGGACAAGCTGATTGAGTTCCTGCAAGCTTTGATCCGGGACGCAGACAAGAAAGTGTTTCTGATCCTCGATAACCTGCGCGTTCATCACAGCAAGCCGGTCAAGGCCTGGGTTGAGGAGCGTAAGGACAGGATCGAGTTGTTCTATCTGCCCAGCTACAGCCCGGAGCTCAATCCGGAAGAACGGCTCAATGCTGATTTGAAGCAGGCGCTTTATACCAAGGTTCCGGCACGCACCAAGGCCAAGTTGAAAACCGCTGCAACCGAGCACATGCAGGCGTTGGAAAAATCACCCGAGCGGGTGAGAAAATTCTTCCAGGATGCACGCGTAAAATATGCAGCATGAATCACGGATAAATCAGGCCGGATCAATAACACTAAACCCCGCGTTGTTTCGGCGGGACGCACCAATGCCGTCAGGCAGGCCCCGGCACGCCCAGGCGACGTGAAAGCGGTATCCACCTGTAACCGCATGGGGAGCCAAGTTGGCGCGGCCGGGCCTTGTCATGGCTTTGGAATGCCGAGGCGCACGATGGATTTTGTGTAGGCTTCGACGAGGCAGCGCTCTGCAAGGCGGGTGTCGCCAAGCTCGTAGAACGCCAGCAGCGACACGATGTAATCCTGTTTCCCGAAATCGACGAAGGAGATCGGGGGGAGGCCTGCGCGGATCAGCGGGACGTTGCAGATCGCTCGCGACGTCCGCTTGTTGCCGTCCTTGAAGGGCTGGAGGTATGGAATGCGCGTCAGCAGGTAAAAGGCTGCCTGCACCGGATCCTGGATCGAATCGGCGGTCTCCAGCACACGCTCCAGCGCCTTTGCGAGGTAGCCTGTGCCAGGGCGAAATGGAGGCAGGTATGCGCTTAGGGCGATATCGACCTCCGCATATTCCCGTGCCACGCCGCGCTGATTTGCAGGCAGGAAGTGGCGCGACTCGGCGAGCTCCGGCAGATCGTGATCGCTGGTGAGCAGGTCATGAACGCGGTAGATGGAATCGAGCCGCATGTTGTCGTGCAAATACTCGAACGCCTCCTTGTGGTTGAGCACCAGGAAGGCGTCTTCGAGCGGCTTGCCCGGGGACTTCTCCCCGTATTCGATCAGGGCCTGGGTGTCGAGCAGCGAGTAGGTGCCGCCCTCCAGTACCGACGAGGCGCAGGCGAAGTCGATCAAGAATTTTCCGAGCTCGCGCTTGCCAAGCGGATGCTTGGCAATGCCCCTGAATTTAAGGGCCGCCCCATCGGAGAGGCCGGGCAATGGTGCGAGACGCTCTTCTCGATATGGCGCGATAACCCTGTCGGTGTGGGGCTTGGCGAAGTATGCTTTCAGAGCGGACAGCGGATCCGCACTGAAATACCGCGTCGCGGGGCCCTTGCCGGTAACGGTGATGGCGCCAGCCCGCATGGCCTCTTTCAAACGACGGATCAGGGTGCTCCGGCTGACGTCGAAATGGGCCTCGATCTCGCCCGAAGAGACCTCGCCCGGGCGGTCATTCAGGTATTCGACAAGAGATTGCGTGGTTAGATTAGTCATTTGAATTTATTAAGATAATACAGCATCTTGCCACAAATGGCAAGATTGTAGGCCAGACTCATTCCTGGGCGTTACTAGGCCGTTGGCCTCTTCGGCCAGACCCTACAGGTGAGAGTGGGTTTTGCGCATGTCGGTGGCCATCCGGGGAGCGTAAATCCGGGAAAGTCCCCGCTTTTAAATGAAAAAAGACCCGCGAAGCCTTTCAGCTTGCAGGTCTTCTAATGGCAGCCCATAACAGGCTGAAATACCCCACGCGGATGCGTAGCGCATTGCTCTAAAAGTTCGATTTTTCATTAATCCGCACCACGGGATATGTATGCCTCGTCCGTTCTCCCGTCGTGGGATCCTCCGTTTCCGCATCGCCATCCCTGCACGACTGCGTCCGCCCTCTCTGGTCTAGGCCCGGGCGCTGCCGCCTGCAATGCCATCGTTCCTGCCGGAAAAGGAATGGCCGGCCCGGCCGGTTGCCGCACTGGGTTCGGCCGCCAGCATGTGGGCCAGATGCAATTCCCTGAGCATGGACCGCTTTTTGGCCTGGTGCGCATGCATCCGCCGCAGGATGTCGTCCAGAACCCGTACGGCGCTGACGACATAGGGTCCCTTGTTGAGCATGACGCACTCGGCGCGGAGACCCATTGCAGCGTCCGTAATCTCGGCGCGCGATGGCCGGCCTTCCCTGGCAAGGGTTTCCAGGACCTGGGTGGCCCAGATCACGGGGACATGCGCAGCCTCGCAGAGCCATAGAATCTCTTCCTGGACTTCCGCCAAGCGCTCGAATCCGTATTCGACGGCCAGATCGCCACGGGCGATCATCACCCCGCAACACGGGGCACGCATGGCCGTCAGCAGCATTTCCGGCAGGTTCTCAAAGCCTCGCCGCGTTTCGATCTTCAGCACGATGGCAGGTTGCCGGCTCCCCAGTCTCGTCAGGCGTTGCTGGAGCGATGCCACATCCTGGGCGCTGTTGGCGAAGGACAATTCGACGATGTCGGCATGCCGGGCCACGAAGGACAGGTCCTCGATGTCCCTGGCGGTCATGGCCGCGAGGTGCAGGGCGCTCTCGGGGAGGTTGATCCCCTTGTCGGCGCGCAGCTTCACGGGCTTCAGGTGATCCTGCGTGATGCGGACGAGGACGCGTGCCTTTTCCACCTTCTCGATGACGCCGCCGATCTTGCCGTCGTCGAACCAGATCGGTTCCCCTGCGCGGACATCATCGAACACCTCCGGCATGGTGCAACCGATCACGGCAGGGCTCAGGATTTTCCCCGCGCTGTCGTAGCTTGCCGGGCGCCCCGGCTTGAGGTCGCGGGTCAGGATGAGCAGGTCGCCCTTCTGCAGGGTGAGGATGTTTTCACCCGGCGGCAGCGCGCCGATGCGGCATTCACGGTCGTCCGTCTTGCCTGCGCCACGCTCGTGGCGCAGGGTGACGCCGGGGGTGATGTAAGCCGTATGGGCTGCCTCGGCCCAGCATCCGTCATCGGCCGCGTCAACGATCTTGAAGGTCCGCCGGGCGTCCCGCGCGTCCGTGAATTTCACAAGTTCCCCGACACGAAGATGGGCCAGCCAGGTCGACGGCACGGGAAGGCAGGCGCTCGCCGGTGAGGGCGGGGACTGGGGGGATTCCTTTGCGGTCAGCCAGACCCGAGCGGGGGCGGTGACCCGCCCGTAGTCGTCGCGATCCGGGCGAATCCGGATCACCGCCGGGCCCGGTTCAAGCGGCCCGGTGCGCAGCTTCGGCCCGGCCAGATCCATGACGACACGGCAGGACCGGCCCAGCGCCCGTTCCGCCTGCCTCAGATGCGCGATCATCCGCGCCCAGGCCGCGGCGTCGTCATGGGCGCAATTGATGCGCATGCAGTCCATCCCTTGCTGGAGCAGATTGTGAACCAGCAGGTAATCGTCCGCCGCCGCGCTCGGCATGGTCACCATGATCCGGACCTCGCGTCCCGGGGTCGCGGGCCCCAGCAAGGCGTCCGTATGTTCGGCAAGCAGCCGTTCGCCGTGGGTGAAATCGAGAACCGCGGTTTCCCGTGCGGCCGGCTGCCAGGCGCGCTGCAGCAGGCGGTGGAGGACGCTCAACACCGCATCGACCGTGCTCAGGACATGCGATTCGGCACGCCCGAGGGAGGACAGCCCCAGTGCCGCCAGGCGCAGCTGCAACGGGCGCAGATCGCGCCGACGCAGGGCCAGATAATGCAGGAGGTTTCGCGCACTGTCCCGGTAGTTCGCGTGAACCTGGGCAAGATGTGGCTGCGACATGGCGAGGCCGGCGACCATATCCGCCCGGATGGCCATGAGCTCGCTCAGGACGCCCTCGATGTCCGCGCTTCCCGGACCGGCGCCGTCGGTGCTGTTTTTCTTGGTCACAAGCATCCTCTACTGAATCGCCCCTGCTTTCCTGGAAGGCTTCCGGTCGCGGCCAGGCGCCTGATCGTGTGTCCGTGCGGGTCCAATCGGGGTGAATCGTGTTGCAGGGTATAAATGGGCTGCTGCTAGCGGATAGGCAGGGAGGGGAAAGCGTCGCCGTTCAATATCGAGGCTTCGAGGCTGCGCACAAGAACAACCACGTTGTGGCTGCCGAGGCGGTTGATGAACAGCTCGCTGGCGAAGTGCCGGCCATCGCGGCGCCGGGCCTGAAAGCTGACGGCACAATGGCAGAGATGGGCCAACCGTGAATTGATGCGGCCTTCCTGCACCAGGCCGGTATCCGGCAACTGCGGCAGGAGCATGGAAACATGACGGCCAGTCAGTTCATGCGGCGGGTAGCCAAACACCTGTTCGCAAGCCCGGCCGCAGTCGCGGATCATGCCCAGGTCGTCGAGCGTGAGCACCACCAGATCGATTGCTTCAGCATCGGGAACGCAGGATGAGGCATGCGTGTTCGTCCTGGGGGTTTTTACCTGCAGACTGCTTGCTGTCGCCATGATGGCCTCCATGCTTTATCGGCTGTGAATACCTCCCGAGGGGCTGTTATCTTGCCCGGTGAAAATGAACGGCCTGTGACGGAAAAATGAACTTTGTGTGGCTCGAAAAGCACGGGAAATGACGCTGATTGAGGTAGCGTGGGTATTCCGGAGCATCGTGACCGCTGATTCCGGCCTATCGTGACCGGTCATTCCGGCGCATCGTGACCGCCCATTCCGGGCGAACGTGACCGATTTCTGGCTGCTTCCGGAATCGGCGGTCACGATACCGGAACGGCGT
>JAJPEP010000056.1 GCA_021166845.1 Thiobacillus sp. | reverse complement strand
CTGGTGGTGGGGGAAGGATTCGAACCTTCGAAGGCAGAGCCGTCAGATTTACAGTCTGATCCCTTTGACCGCTCGGGAACCCCACCCAAACGAAGCGCGAGATTATAGGGCTTTTCGGAATAGCGTGTCAATTATCCCCTGAGTAAATTGCCTCACTCACACATTAAATGCGAAGTGCGAGCAGAAAGCCGCGCCGCTGCTTGGTGTCTTGCTTGGGCCGCGCATTTCATACCCGGTTCCATACCCGGTTTTAGCAACGCCAGCCATCATCATTCATTCCGCCCGCGCTGCCTGGCGGATTGCTTCGGCGGCCCACTGATTGAGGCTTTGCCCATGAGCAGCGGCAGCGATGGCAGCAGCCTCGTGCAACTCGGGATCGACACGCAGGGAGAACTTGCCGGAGAAGTGCTTGTGCGGATCGACACCCTCCTCGGCGCAGGCTTCGAGAAATACGCGCAACGAGATTTCTCCCTCGCGGCGCAGGCCATCCACATCCTTGGCGTAGAAGTCGGCACCGCCATTTAGGCCGACGAACTCCCCCCGGAACATCTGGATGTCCGGGTCGAAGGCGATGACCGCCTGATAACCGTTGATCGTCATGGTATTCATGGTTTCACTCCGTGATCTTCAAGCCACCTGCGGATGGACTCAACCGCCCCCTTGTCCGTCGTCGGCTCGGGGTGCGGTCGATGAAACACCCGCCTGTCGCCAAACAAGCGCACCAAGACGCGCGAACCTTCCCGCTCGGCCACCTGCCCGCCCAATTCGACGAACAGCGCCTCGATGTCGGCCCAGCGGACATTCGCCGAGACAGGCCGGGCAAACATCAGTTCAAGGGTGCGCTGGTGCTTACGCTTCATTGGTCTGATGGTAGCAGATAGTGGTATCACCATTCAAGCAATAGCTCCTCGAATCGCTCAAAGGCAAGAAACGCGGGCTTCCTCGCGCGCCCCGCAAGCGAGGCGGCAAGGCCAGCAAACGCGGCCTGTCGGACGAACAGATTCCGGTGCTGATTTGCCGGGATCGCGCGGGCGGCATGGCGGACTTCGTGCTGGAACGCGCGGACAAGGAACATATCGGCGCTGTCCTGAAGCCGATCCTGGCAGCCGACACCATTCTGCGTACCGATGGCGGCAAGGCATTGGGCGCGGTCGCGCGCGAAATGGGCATCGTCCATCGACCGGTGAACCTGGCGCAGGGAATACGCGTGATCGCGGGTGTTTACCATATCCAGAACGTCAACGCTTACGATAGCCGGCTCAAGGAATGGATGCACCGATTCCATGGCGTCGCCACGCGCTATCTGGCGAATTATCTCGGATGGAGAAGGCTTATCGAACGCTCGCATAATGTCCCGCAACCCCGCACCGTTCTACCCGCCGCACTGGGTATGAACCACGATCAACAGTTAACAGTGACATAGCCTTGTTCTTCGACAGGGCTTCGCGCCACTGATGCACGGGATTGGAATCGACACGGAAGGTTTCGGCGGCCAATTCGAAGATGCCGAACAGGGTGCGCTTGGCTTCGTTCATGACGGACACGCCGTTTTTCTCGGCGGCCTTCTTGAGGATGCCGAGAATGACCGGCGGCGTGATCTGCTTCACCGGCATCTGGCCAATGGTGGGAAACACCACCCGCGTCAGCATGTCCAGCCGGCGCTTCTTGGTGACTTCCTCCCAGTCCTTCAAGGCCAGCCATTCCTTTGCCACGGCCTCGAAGGTGTCGCATTTTCCTGCTCGCGCTTGATGCGTTCAAGCTGCCGATGCTGTGCGGGGTTGATTCCCTGTTTCACCAGCGCCCGTGCCTTGGTGCGCTCATCTCGTGCTTCGGCCAGCGTAAAGCGCCTGCCATCGCGCCGCGCCTTGGCTTCTTCCGGGTCTCGTTCGGTGCGCTGGCATAGTCACCAACGGCAAAGACGCTCTCTTTGATCTTGCCGTCTTCGCGCAACTCGAAACGATAACGCCATGCCTTGACACCGTTGGGCTTGATTTCCAGATACAGCCCGTTGCTATTCTTTTAGCTTGTAGGGCTTGTCCTGGGGCTTGGCATTGCGGCATTGGGTGTCGTTCAACATGGCCGGGTCTCCGAGTTCGAGTCATACCCGGTTTTTCCGCGCCCGGTTTTGACTCCATTCCCGGTATCGCACCCGGTTCATACCCGGCTGACAACGGAATCTAACGGTTAACAATGGCCTTTATAGTCTATATAAAACATGCAGTTATGCGAGTTACGTTGTTCGTTTTGGTTCGCCAAAGTTCGAAAACTTGTTTACACATTGAACAGGAAATTCAGGACGTCGCCGTCCTTGACCACGTATTCCTTGCCTTCGGCGCGCATCTTGCCCGCTTCCTTGGCACCCTGTTCTCCCCTGCAGGCAATGAAATCCTCGTACGAGATGGTCTGCGCGCGAATGAAGCCGCGCTCAAAATCGGTGTGAATGACGCCCGCCGCCTGCGGCGCGGTATCGCCCTTGTGGATGGTCCACGCCCGCACCTCCTTTACCCCGACGGTGAAATAGGTCTGCAGACCCAGCAAATCATAGGTGGCGCGAACCAGACGGTTGAGTCCCGGCTCGTCCCAGCCGAGCTCTTTCAGGTATTCCATGCGGTCTTCAGGCGACAATTCCTGCAGTTCGGCCTCCAGCGCCGCGCACACTGGCACCACCGGCGCGCCTTCCTTGCCGGCAAACGCTCGCAACGCATCGAGCATGGGATTGTCGTGGAAGCCGTTTTCACTGACGTTGGCGACATACAGCGTCGGCTTTACCGTCAACAGGCACAGCGGCTTGATCGCCGCGAGGCCTTCCGCATCCAGGCCGGCGGCACGCGCGGGGCGGCCTTCGTTCAGCGCGGCCAGCACCGGCTTCAATGCCTCCGCGATGACTTTCGCATCCTTGTCGCCCCCACGTGCAGCTTTTTCATATCGTATCAACGCCTTTTCGGCACTGGACAGGTCAGCGAGCGCCAACTCCGTGGCAATGGTTTCCACATCCGACAGCGGGTCGATCTTGCCCGCAACGTGGATCACGTTGTCGTCCTGAAAACAGCGCACCACGTGGCAGATCGCATCGGTCTCGCGAATGTTGGCGAGGAACTGGTTACCCAGACCCTCCCCTTTGGAGGCGCCCGCCACCAGGCCGGCGATGTCGACGAATTCGACGACCGCGGGCACGACTCTCTGCGGCTTGGCAATCTCGGCCAGTTGCGCCAAGCGCGGATCCGGCACCTCGACGATGCCGGTATTCGGCTCGATCGTGCAGAAGGGATAGTTCTCCGCCGCGATGCCCGCTTGGGTCAGCGCGTTGAACAGGGTGGATTTTCCGACGTTGGGCAAGCCAACGATGCCGCATTTGAGACTCATGGTTTTTCCTGGAGTTTGATGGAACCGGGTTTGGTGTTGGCGCGCTGGATGGCCGCGTTCCACTCGCCCTTTTCAATGAGTGGCCACAAATCGAGCGCGCGCTCGATGGCGGCGTCGATGTCGGCCTGCTCCTCGCGACGCGGCGGTTTCAGAACGTAGTTGACGACTTCGTTGCGGTCGCCCGGATGACCGATGCCGATGCGCAGCCGCCAGTAATCCTGAGTGCCGAGATGCGCGGTGATGTCTTTCAGGCCGTTATGGCCGCCCATGCCGCCGCCGAACTTGAGGCGCAGCTGGCCGGGCGGAATGTCGAGCTCGTCGTGCACCACCAGGATCTCGGCTGGCGCAATGCGATGAAAGCGCGCAAACGCACCGACTGCCTGACCGGAACGGTTCATGAAGGTCTGCGGCAGCAGCATCCACACGTTGCCCGGACTGCGCCCGACGATGCCGTGAAAGCGCGACTCATGCGCGAGCGATACGCCCCACGTCTGCGCCAGCCGCGCGCAAAACCAAAACCCGGCGTTGTGCCGGGTTTCTTCGTAGTCACGCCCCGGGTTGCCGAGGCCGACAATCAGGCGCGGGGTGATTAGGCTTGGCGCTGTCATGCCTCACACAGCGTGCAATCCACCGCGGATTGCACGGCCGGCTTACGCCGCAGGGGCAGCCGGAGCAGCAGGCGCTTCTTCGGTAGCCGCACCGACCTTGGGCGCACTGATCGACGCCACAGAGGGGTTTTCTGTCTGCAGGTGCGCAACCAGCTCGACGCCCGCGGGCAGCGTCAGGTCATTCGCATGAATGGAATGGCCGACTTCGAGATTGCCCATGTCGACTTCGATGAACTCGGGCAGGCTGCCGGGCAGGCACTGGACGTCAAGCTCGGTCACGATGTGGTGCGGCTTGCCGCCGCCGGTCTTGACGCCCGGCGCGCTGTCGGCATTGATGAAGTGCAGCGGCACCTTGACGTGAATCTTGTGATCCTTGTCGACGCGCTGGAAGTCGATGTGCAGCACTTGCTGCTTGAAGGGATGCCATTGCGCGTCGCGCAGCAGCACGGATTCCTTGGCACCATCGACATTCAGCGTCAGCACGGAGGCGTGGAACGCTTCCTTGCGCAGCGCGTGATACAGCGTGTTGTGGTCCAGCTCGATCTGCACCGGGACAGCGGTGCCGCCGTAGACGATGCCGGGGACCTTGCCCGCGTGACGCAGACGGCGGCTCGCACCCGTACCTTGCAATTCACGCTTGGCGGCGATGACTTCGATTTCCATGAAACTTCTCCTAAATAACTGCCTGATGATGCATCGCCAAAAATGGTCAATGCATGGCTTGATAATGCATTGCCGAAAATGGTCAATGCATGGTTAAAGCCCCCGCGACCAGGGGCATTCGGCCGGCCCTACTCGATAAAGAGCGAGCTGACGGAATCTTCGTTGCTGATGCGGCGGATGGTTTCCGCCAGCAGTTCAGCCACCGACAATTGCCGGATTTTGGCGCATGCGCGCGCATCGTCGCGCAGCGGAATGGTGTCGGTCACCACCAGTTCGTCGAGCGCGGAATTCGTCACGCGTTCGGCGGCGCTGCCGGACAGCACGGCATGGGTGCAATAGGCCATCACCTTCCTGGCGCCATGCTCCTTCAGCGCATTGGCCGCCTCGCACAAGGTGTTGGCGGTGTCGACCATGTCATCCATGATGATGCAGGTGCGATCCTTCACATCACCGATGATGTGCATCACCTTCGCCACATTCGGTTTCGGGCGGCGCTTGTCGATGATCGCAAGATCGCATTCGAGGCGCTTGGCAATCGCCCGCGCCCGCACCACCCCGCCCACGTCGGGCGACACCACCACCAGGTTCGGGTGGTCGCGCTTCCAGATGTCTCCCAGGAGGATCGGGCTGGAATAAATGTTGTCGACCGGAATGTCGAAAAAGCCCTGAATCTGGTCCGAGTGCAGGTCCATCGTCAACACCCGGTCGACCCCCACGCCCTGCAGCATGTTGGCCACCACCTTGGCGGTGATCGCCACCCGCGCCGAACGGGTGCGCCGGTCCTGGCGCGCATAGCCGTAATACGGGATGGCGGCGGTGATGCGGCCGGCCGAGGCCCGCTTCAGCGCATCGACCATCACCATCACTTCCATCAGGGTGTCGTTGGTCGGCTGGCAGGTCGACTGCAGCACGAAGACGTCCTTGCCGCGCACGTTTTCCAGAAGCTCGACCATCACTTCGCCATCGGAAAAACGCGACACGGTGGCGCGGCCGAGATGGATATTGAGATGGCGCACCACATCGCTGGCAAGACGCGGATTGGCATTTCCGCTGAACACCATCAGGTTGTCTATGGACACACGAGTCTCCGGCGATACGGCTGGGCCGACACAAGAACAAAAACAGCCGCCACGGCGGCTGTTCGCTTATCTGGCTGGGGAGGTAGGGATCGAACCTACGAATGTCGGAATCAAAATCCGATGCCTTACCACTTGGCGACTCCCCAATGGGTGCTACTCAGGCGCAAAAGCCATGCAAGGGATGCCTGTCGAGACCCCGCGCCACAAAACCCTGCATCGTTTGTGGCAACTGGCGCAGCACGTCGCGCGCCGCGCTTTCCGTTCCGAACGATGCAAACACACAGGCGCCCGAGCCGGTCATCCGCGCCTCGCCGAATTGCCCCAGCCATTCGAGATGACGGGCGACTTCAGGATAGCGGCTGACGACCACCGGCTGCAGGTCGTTATGACCCATGCCTGCGGAAAAGCGCGCTATTTTGAGGGGTGGCGAGTTGCGTGTCAATTCCGGCGCAGCAAAAATTGCAGCGGTCGGCACCTGCACCGGTGGCATCAGCACCACATACCATGCCGGCGGCGCGCTCAACGGGCGCAGGATTTCGCCCACCCCCTCGGCGAATGCCGTCTGACCGAACACGAAGACCGGAACGTCGGCCCCCAACTGCAGGGCCAGCCGTTGCAGGGTTTCGCGCGGCAGATTGACCTGCCACAGGCGGTTCAGGGCCAACAGTACGGTGGCGGCATCCGAACTGCCGCCGCCGAGTCCGCCCCCCATCGGCAACACCTTGTCGAGCCGGATGCTCACCCCGGCGCCGGCAGGCGCATGCTCCTGCAGCAGGCACGCAGCGCGCACCGTCAGGTCACGGTCTTCCGGCACCCCCGGCAGGTTGCCGTCGCGCACCACCCGGCCGTCGTCGCGCAGATCAAGGTGCACGGTGTCGGCGCGGTCGATCAGGCGAAACACGCTCTGCAGCAGGTGATAACCGTCGGCGCGTCGGCCGACGACGTGCAGGAACAGGTTGAGCTTGGCGGGGGCGGGGTAGGCGTGGATCATTTGGCCTCCCAGCTGTCCGCCACCAGGCGGATTTCCAGCCCCTCGCGCGTCACCGCCAGTTTGCGCGGACGCCCGTCGGCGGCATATTGCAGGTAATCGATCACCCAGCCCTGCTGTTTGAGTTGCATGAGGCGTCCGGCGCCATTGCGTGTCGCCTCGAAAGTGCCGCCCGGGGCGGGACGCGCCTGCATCCACCACCCCAGGCCCGCCACCGGCAGCGTATAACCGAGCGCCTCGCGCGTCAGGGATTCGGCGTCGGGCGCACGGCGCGTGGGCTGGTTCGGCACCTCGAGCGCAACGCCGTCGGCATCGCGCACGATACGCGCCACCCCCTGCCCCAGCGGCGAGGTCAGCAACACATCGTCTGCTTGCATGCTGTGCTGCCAGCGGATCTGGCCCGACAGGTTCTGCTCGCCCGCCCGGATGCCGATGCGACCCTGCAATGTCCAGTTGGCGGACAGGGGAACGACGACATCGGCCGGAACACCCGACGGCGCGGTCGCGCAGGCGGCCGTCAGCGCCAGCAGCAATGCTGCGGCCAGGCGCAACATCAAGGCTTCAGCCGGCGCAGAGTTTCGAGCAGCAATTCGTTCTGCGGATGGGCTTGCAGGCTGGTCTGCCAGAGTTCTCCGGCCGCCTCGCGCAGACCGCCCACCCACAGCACCTCGCCCAGATGCGCCGCGATTTCGGGATCCGGACGCACCTTGTAGGCGCGTTCCAGATATTCCCGCGCGCGCGCCAGATCGCCCGAGCGGTATTGCGCCCAGCCCACGCTATCAAGAATGAAGGGGTCTTCCGGGGCCAGCGCCAGCGCCTTGCCGAGCAGCACGATGGCTTCGGCCAGGCGATCGGTGCGGTCAGCCAGCGTGTAGCCCAGCGCGTTGTAGGCCTGCGCATCGTCGGGACGCAGCACGATCACGCGGCGCAGGTCGGCTTCCAGCACATCGAGCTTGTCCAGCTTTTCCGCCACCATGGCGCGGTCGTACAGCAAGTCCGCCGAATCGGGAAAGCGCTTGAGCCCTTCCGACACCACCTCGAAAGCCGCTGCATATTCCTTGCTGTCGCGCAGAAGTTCGGCCTGCGCCTGGATCAGCCGCACGTTTTGCGCGTCGTTTTCGCCATGCGTGAACGCCAGCAGCGCGCGCGCCTCATCCAGTTTGCCCGCGCGCACCAGCAGCGCCGCTTGGCGCGCGCGCGCCGGCACCAGGTAATTGCCCGTTTTGACTTCGGCATAATGGGCGTTCGCAGCGTCCGGCTGCTTCATCTGTTCTGCCACCTGGCCGAGGTAGTAATGCACCATATCGGGGTCGCGCGGGCTGTAGCCGAGCGTCTGGGTCAGCAAATCGCGCGCCGCCTCGAGATCGCCCATCTGCAACGAAAGCAAACCGGCGGCAAAGCTGACTTCGGCATTGCGCGGAAAATCGCCCGTCAGGCGGGCGAATTCGACGCGTGCCTCGGCGAACTGATTGGCATTGACCAGGGTGCGCGCATAGGCCAGCCGCACTTCGCGCGATCCGGGATGGCGCACCAGGAAATCGCGCATGAAGGCCAGCGCATCGGGGCGCGATGTTTTCGCCAGGATCTGCGCATGCAACAGCGCGCCGGGCTCCCAGCCCGGGCGCAGGCGGTCGGCCTGCTGCAAGGCGGCAACCGCCGCATCGAAATGCCCGGCACTGGCCGCGGCCTGGGCAACCGCCAGGCGCGCCTCCGGCAAGGCCGGATGGTCGGCCGCCAGACGCTCGACCAGTTCCAGCGCGGCCCGGGTATCGCGCAGCTGGCCCATCAGCGCCGACAAATGCAGGAAACCGTTGGCGCCATCCTCTTTCAGCAGGGCGCGCAGAATCGGTTCGGCCTCCCCGAACTTGCCCTCGCTCAGCAGCAGCGCTGCCAGCGTCTGCTGCGCCCGCCCCGAATCCTGCTCGGCTGCCGCCCACAGGCGGGCGGCCTCCAATGCGCCGGCCTGGTTACGCGCAAACATCGAAACCTCGACGGCACGACGGGCAATGCGCGGATCCTGCGTCTGCCGCGCCAGGTCGAGGTAGGCCGACTGGGAAATGCCAATCGCGCCGCGCTGGCCGGCCACCTCGGCCACCAGGAATTTGAACAGGATTTCGGGCGTGAGCGGCTGCCTGGGCAGGGCAGCACGGGCCCGGGCTTCGGCCTCCGCCTCGGCATCGGCGGCGACTTCGACCGCCGCCTCGACAGCTTGCTGCGCTTGCGTTTCCACTGCCGCGGGCTGCAAGGCCTTGACGCCGGGCTGGCTGCACGCAGTCGCGAACAACAGCGCTGCGTAGAGGGGAAGGACTTTGAGGTGTGCCATGTTATGCCTTGTAGATGGGAGGTGCCTGTCACGATTCTAAGCGTTAGAGGCCTGCCTGCAAGCCAGGTTCAGGCGCACAGCGTTTTATTGCGAACACCGAAAAAAACGCGTATTCAAAATGAGGCGAGCTTAAGGGGGTGAAGTGAGGTATATAGAATTGCAGTGTATCGGTTCGGTTCCCGCTTGCGGGAGCTAAAACATTGCAGGACGTCGCGTGAATGGCTGACGTCCCGTTATATTCAACCCAGCATCGAAGCAAAGCCCGGCCCCACGCCATGCCCGAATTACCCGAAGTCGAAACCACCCGCCTGGGCCTGTTGCCGCGTCTGCAGGGCCGTGCGCTCAGGCGCATCGTGGTGCGCAACCCGCGCCTGCGCTGGCCGGTGCCGGATGATCTGGAAGCCCGGCTGACAGGACTGACGCTGAATTCACTCGGCCGGCGCGGCAAATACCTGCTATTCGACTTCGGCAGCGTCACGCAAATCGTGCATCTTGGCATGTCGGGCAGCCTGCGCTTTGCCGAACCCGGCGAACCCGCCGCCCTGCACGACCATGTCGATTGGCTATTCGACGGCGGCGCCACGCTTCGGCTGCGCGACCCGCGTCGCTTCGGCGCGGTGTTGTGGACCGACGACGTGGCGCGGCATCCGCTGCTGGCCCGCCTGGGGCCGGAGCCGCTGACGCCGGCATTCGATGCGGCCTATCTGCACGCGCAGTGCCAGCGCCGCAGCGCCGCGATCAAGCAGGTCATCATGGATGGGCAGGTGGTGGTCGGCGTCGGCAACATCTATGCCTCCGAGTCACTGTTCCATGCCGGCATCCGCCCCGCCACTCCCGCCCGCCGCCTCAGCCGCCCGGCCTGCGCGCGGCTGGCGGAGGCGATCCGGCAGGTGCTGACGGCGGCGATTGCCGCCGGCGGCAGCTCGCTGCGCGATTACGTCGCAAGCGACGGCGAGTTGGGCTACTTTCAGCTTCAGACCCGTGTGTACGATCGCGCCGGCCAGCCCTGCAAGACCTGCGCCACGCCGATTCGCCGCATCGTGCAGGGGCAGCGTGCGAGCTTTTACTGCCCGACCTGCCAGCGCTGATGCGCAGCTGCCGCCCGCATCAAGTTTGTCATTAACATGTCGTTACATTACAGCGTCTTATCTGATGGATCGCCCCGATGAAACCCACGACCCTGGTTGACGAGTTCGAACACTACAGTGCCTGGCGCGACGCCGTGTACGTGCGCGTCGAGGCGCTGCGCGACTGGCTCGCCACGCAGGAACTGGGCGACGCCGAATCCGAGATGCGACTGAACCAGCTCCTCGGCCGGCTGCAGGAAGACACGCTGAACGTGGCTTTCGTCGCCGAGTTCTCGCGCGGCAAGTCCGAACTGATCAACGCGATTTTCTTTTCGGATTACCGCCAGCGCGTGCTGCCGTCTTCCGCCGGGCGCACCACCATGTGCCCCACCGAGCTGTATTACACCCACACCCGGCGCCCCTCGCTGCGCCTGCTGCCGATCGACACCAAGACTCGCGAGGGCAGCATTGCCGATTTCAAGCGCGATGCGGACGCCTGGACCGAATTCCCGCTCAACCTCGATTCCGCCGACGAGATGAGCGCGACGCTGATGCGACTGGCCGACACCATGCAGGTCGATGCCGCCACCGCCGAAGCCTACGGCCTGATCAACCCCGATGACGCAGAGACCGCGCGCAGCCTGGCGCGCGACGGCGGCATCGCGATTCCACGCTGGCGCCATGCGCTGATCAATTTTCCGCATCCGCTGCTGAAGCAGGGCCTGGTCATCCTCGACACGCCGGGCCTCAACGCCGTCGGCACCGAACCGGAGCTGACGCTCAACATGCTGCCCAGCGCCCATGCGGTGCTGTTCCTGTTGGCCGCCGACACCGGCGTGACCAAATCCGACATCGAAATCTGGCGTCAGTACATCGCCCCGCTGCAGGGCGCCAGCCGAGCGCGGCTGGTGGTGCTGAACAAGATCGACGGCCTGTGGGACGACCTCAAGTCGCCGGCCGAAATCGACGCCGTAATCGCCAGGCAGGTCGACGCGAGCGCGACATTGCTCGATTTGCCCGCCAGCCAGGTCTACCCGGTGTCGGCGCAGAAGGCGCTGGTCGCCAAGGTGAAGAATGACCCCGCCCTGCTGGCGAGAAGCCGCCTGCTCGAACTGGAAGCCGCGCTGACGCAGGAACTGATTCCCTGCAAGCAGACGTTGGTCAGCGAATCGGCCCAGGCCAGCGTGGAAGACGTGGTAATCAAGACCACCGAGCTGCTGGAAACCCGGCTCGCCAACATCCAGGATCAGGTCGATGAACTGCAGGGGCTGCGCGGCAAGAATCGCGACGTCATCCAGCACATGATGGTCAAGGCCAACGAGGACAAGCAGCAATTCGAACGCGGCCTGCGGCAGTTCAATGCGCTACGCAACGTGTTCGCCTCACAGGTCGAGACGCTGCGCCGGCGGCTGGGGATGCAGGCGCTGCGCAGCGAAGTGCGGCAGACCCGGCAGGCGATGGAAAAAAGCCGCTTCAGCGTCGGCTTGCGCGAGGCGATGGGAGGCTTCTTCCGCGAAATAGACGGCAATTTGAAGGCATCGGCAGCGATCACCCAGGAAATCCGCTCCATGATGACGGCGATGTACCAGAAATTCAGTGACGAACACGGGCTGGCGGCGGTCAACCCGCCCGATCACAGCCTGAACAAGTACCGCAAGGAAATGGCGCGACTGGAACAAATATTTGATGAACGTTTCAACACGGTCTTCAAGATGCTGACGCTGGGCCAGCACCAGCTGACCGCACGTTTTTTTGAAACGCTGGCGAGCAAGGTGGTGCAGGTGTTCGAACTCGCCAACAGCGAAACCGAAGCCTGGCTCAAGGCGCTGATCGCGCCGATGGAAACCCAGGTACGCGAGCACAAGATCCAGCTGAAGCGCCGGCTGGAAAGCGTCAGCCGCATCCATGCCGCGACCGAAACGCTGGATGACCGTATCGACGAGCTCGATGCGTCAATCGGAAGCGTGAGCGATCAGCTGGACCAGCTGGCGCGCATCAACACGCGCATCGTCGATGCCCTGTCCGACGATCTGACCGGGGCGCGACTGGCCAAAATGGCCTGAACCCAAGCACTCTTAACGTTACTTGTTGGCAGACAGGCGCAGGAATTTTTCCTGCAGTTGTTCGCGGGTTTCCGGATAGTCCGGATTCAATGGAATGCAGTCGACCGGGCACACTTCCACGCACTGCGGCGTATCAAAGTGACCGACGCATTCGGTGCACTTGTTGGGGTCGATGATGTAAATCTCGTCACCCTGGGAAATGGCTTCGTTGGGGCATTCGGGCAGGCAGACGTCGCAATTGATGCATTCGTCCGTGATCATCAGGGCCATGGGGTTCTCCGGTTATATCAGATTTTGCTTATTTTCTCACTTAATCGCTGCGCCACCAATGGGTGGACGAAGGGCGTCACGTTGCCGCCCAGCTGCGCGATCTCGCGGATCATGCTGGCGGAAATGAACATGTATTGATCCGAGGGCGTGAGGAACAGGGTTTCGATATCGGGCTTGAGGTTGCGGTTCATCCCCGCCAGCTGGAATTCGTATTCGAAGTCGGACGCCGCGCGCAACCCCCGCAGCACGGCGATCGCGCCCTGCTCGGCGACGAAGTCGATCAGCAGGCCGGTGAAGCCTTCCACCCGCACCTTCGGCACATCGGCCAGCACGTCGCGTGTCATCGCCACCCGCTCCTCCATGCTGAAAAACGGCTGCTTGTTGTGCGACGCCGCCACCGCGACGATGACGCGATCGAACAGCCGCACCGCGCGCCGCACCAGGTCCTCGTGGCCGCGTGTGATGGGGTCGAACGTACCGGGATAGACAGCGGTCAGCATCGCTTATTCCTTTATCAGCAGTGCAAAGTGCGAGCGCCCCGCGCGTCCGCTGCGGTGGATGATAAACCCGGGAGGGGGCAGCACTTCCGAGCCCTGCTCGACATACGCCTGGCCGCCGGGCTTGAGATGGCGGGCGAGGTCGGCGAGCACCGCCGTGGCCAGTCCGCTGTCGAAAGGCGGATCGACAAAAATCAGATCGAAGATCTCGCGGCTGTTCGCCAGCCAGGCCAGCGCGTCGGCACGACGGACGTCGACCTGGTTTGCGCCGAGCACGGCACGGTTTTTTTCCAGCGCGTCGATCGCTGCGCGATCGCGTTCGATCATGATGACGCGTCCGGCGCCGCGCGAGGCGGCCTCGAAGCCGAGCGCGCCGCTGCCGGCAAACAGGTCGAGGCAAACCCAGCCCGGCAGGTCCTGCCCCAGCCAGTTGAACAGCGTCTCGCGCACGCGGTCGGGCGTGGGACGCAGGCCGGCGCTGTCGGGAAAGTCCAGCAGCCGGCGGCGATACTGGCCGCCAATAATGCGCACGCGGTTGGCCGCACCGTGCGCCCGCCCGTGCGCCGCGCGCTTAGCGAGCATGGCTGCCCCCCACCACCACGGTCACCAGCCTGTCGGGGTCGATGCGGCGGGCAAACGCCTGCTTCACCGTTGCAACGTCGACCGCGTTCACCTGATCGACCCAGGTGTCCAGGTAGTCCAACGGCAAGTTGTAGAAGCCGATCAGCGACAGGTAATCGAGGATTTTCCGGTTGCTGTCGATGCGCAGCGGGAACCCGCCAGTGAGGTTGGATTTGGCCTGGGTGAGCTCGGCCTCGGTGGGGCCGTCGGCGATGAACTGCCGCAGCGTCGCCTGCGCCACTTTCAATGCGTCGTCGGTCTGCTCCAGCTTGGTCTGCAGCCCCAGCTGGAACGGCCCGGCCTCCCGCATCGGCAGGAAATAGCTGTATGCACTGTAGGCGTAGCCGCGCTTGTCGCGCACCTCGCGCATCAGTTGCGAATCGAAGCCGCCGCCGCCCAGCACATAGTTGCCGACAAACAGCGGGAAGAAGTCGGGGTCGTTGCGCGCCATGCCCACCGTCCCCACCAGCACGTGGCTTTGCGTGGAGGGGTGGGCGATGCGCGTGTCGGAGGCCGCCGCCGGCGCGGGCTTCAGCAGCGCCGGCAGTGCCGCCGCCCGCGGCAGGCCGACCGTCAACCGCACCGCGATGGCTTCGGCCTCGGCGCGCGTGACGTCGCCCATAAGCGAAATCACCACGTTGGGCACGCTGTAATGCGTGCGATAAAACGCCTGCAGGTCGCCCCGCGTCAGCCGCGCGATGGCAGCGGGATCGCCCGCTTCGTCGTGCGCATAGGGATGCCCGTCATAAAGCGCGCGGTAAAACGCCTTGCTGGCGACCTCGCCGGGATCGGCCTCGGCCTCGCGGATCGACGAGATCAGGCGCTGCTTTTCGCGCTTGACCACCGCCTGCGGGAAATCGGGGCGCTGCAGCACGCGTGCGAGGAGTTCGAGCGCCTTGTCCTTTTCGGCGGCCGACGACAGGGTGCGCAGCGTCACCCCGGCGCGGTCGCGGTCGAAGCGCCCTGATAGCACCGCGCCGACATCGGCCAGGCGGTGGGCGATGGCGGTGTCCGAGAGGCCGCCCGCGCCCTGATCGAGCAGGCCGTGGGTAAGCCGGGCGAGGCCTTCCTTGCCGGCGGGATCGCGGGCGCTGCCAGCGGAAAAGTCCACCGCGACATCCAGCATCGGCAGTTCATGGCTTTCGACAAAGAACACCCGCGCACCCTGCGGCGTCTGCCAATGCTGGATGGCGAGCGCGGCCTGCGCCGACAGCGGCAGGCTCAGCAACAGGGCGATAAGGCAAGATTTGATTGACATGTTTTTATTTGAAAAGGCTTTAATTGGCATGGCGCACACCCGGTACCTTGGCACGAGCCGGCTGCGCATCCAGCGATTGCGGATCGAGTTCGGCCACGCTCAGCCGGTCATCCTGCAGCCATTGCCGCGCGGCGGCCTGCACCTCGGCGGCGGTCACCGCGCGCAGCTTGTCTACCCGGCCCGCCAGCGCCTCGGGCGGCAATCCGGCGGTCACGTATTCGCCCAGCTGCATGGCCTGGTAGAACAGCGAATCGCGCTGGTAGACGTCGGCCGCGATCACCTGCGCCTTGACCCGCGCGAGTTCCGCCTCGCTGATGCCTTCGCGCCTGAGACGTTCGAGTTCGCCGCGGATGGCTTTTTCCAGCGCGGCCACCGACTTGCCCGGCGCGGGCGTCGCGTCGATCATGAACATGCCCGGCCCGCGCGCGACGGCGTCGTAGCCGGCGCTCGCGTCCACCGCGATCTGCTGCGTCTTGACCAGCGATTTCTGCAGTCGCGCCGAGTCGTTGCCGGAGAGCACCCCGGCCAGGATCTGCAGCGCGTAAGGCGTACTGTCCTGCGCCCAGTCCTTGAGAGTGGGCGCATGCCAGACCATCAGCAGATAGGGCAGCTGCGCCGGCGCCTTCACCACGATGCGCTTCTCGCCGAGTTGCGCGGGCTCGGACTGCGGCTTGCGATCCGGCAGGGTGCGCGCCGGCAGTGCGCCGAAATGGCGTTTGGCCAGCGCGACCACGTCGTCGGCCTTGACGTCGCCCGCCACCACCAGGGTGGCGTTGTTGGGAGCATACCAGCGCGCATACCAGTCGCGCGCATCCTGCGCGGTCATGCTCTGCAGATCGGCCATCCAGCCGATAATGGGGCGGCGGTACGGGTGCACCTGCAAAGCCGTCGCCATCAGGCGTTCGTAGACGACCGACTGCGGCTGGTCGTCGGTGCGCAGCCGGCGCTCTTCCATCACCACCTGGACCTCCTTGGCGAACAGTTCGTCGCTGATGACGAGCTTGGCCATGCGGTCGGCCTCCAGCTGCATCGACAACGCCAGCCGGTCCTTCTGCATCTGCTGGAAATACGCCGTGTAGTCGCGGCTGGTGAAGGCATTTTCGCGCCCGCCGGCGGCGGCGATGCGTTTTGAAAACTCGCCCGGCGGCACCGTTTCCGTCCCCTTGAACATCATGTGCTCGAGCACGTGCGCCACCCCGCTGGTGCCGTTGAACTCATCCATCGAGCCGGCGCGATACCACACCTGCGACACCATCACCGGCGCGCGATGATCCTCGTGCACGATCACCCGCATTCCATTGCCCAGCGTGACGTCCGTCAAAGCCGCCTGTGCGCTGCCCGCCAGCAGCGCCAAACCGATTGTCCATAGCTTGCGCATGGTGTTCACCTCTGATTGCATGAGTTTGTAATTCCGCAAACCGCAAGCGGTCGACTGCGGTTTTCAGGATGATAAGATACAGCGTCCGTCAAACAGCTGTGCTGACTGCCCCGACCCGTGTTTAGTTTCTTCAAGCCCAAACCCGCTCCCGCACCGGAACCGCCCACGTCCGAGCAGCCGGCGGCGCAAGCCGTCACGCCCCCGCCGCCCGCCGAACCGGCTGCTGCCCAGCCGCGCCCGGGCTGGGCGCAACGGCTGAAGCAAGGGCTCGCCAAAACCCGCGACCGGATCGGCGGCCAGCTGTCCGGCCTGTTCGGCGTCGGCCGCAAGATCGACGCCGAGCTGTTCGAGGAGCTCGAAACCATCCTCATCACCGCGGACGTCGGCGTCGACGCGACCCAATCGCTGCTCGACACCCTGCAGAAAAAAGTGCGTCGCGAGAATCTCACCGAGGCATCCGAGCTGCAGGAAGCGCTGAAAGAGGCGCTGGTCGACCTGCTGACGCCGCTGCAGGCGCCGCTCGACGTCACCCCGCACAAGCCCTTCATCCTCATGTTGGCCGGCGTCAACGGCGCCGGCAAGACCACCACCATCGGCAAACTCGCCAAGCTGTACCAGGCGCAGGGTCTGTCGGTGCTGCTGGCAGCGGGCGACACCTTCCGCGCGGCGGCGCGCGAGCAGCTGCAGGTCTGGGGCGAGCGCAACAAGGTCACGGTGATCAGCCAGGAAAAGGGCGATTCGGCCGCGGTGATTTTCGACGCCATCCAGGCCGCACAGGCGCGCGGCATCGACGTGGTGCTGGCCGACACCGCCGGCCGCCTGCCGACCCAACTGCACCTGATGGAAGAGATCAGGAAGGTCAAGCGGGTGATCGAGAAGGCGATCCCCGGCGCACCGCACGAGGTGCTGCTGGTGCTCGACGCCAACACCGGGCAGAACGCCGTCGCCCAGGTCAAGGCCTTCGACGACGCGCTCGGCGTGACCGGGCTGGTGCTGACCAAGCTCGACGGCACCGCCAAGGGCGGCGCCATCGCGGCGATCGCCCAGGCACGGTCAAGCCCGGCGCGGCCGATCCCGGTGCGCTACATCGGCGTCGGCGAAACCGTCGACGACCTGCGGCCGTTCGATGCGCGCGAGTTCGTCGAAGCCATTTTCAGTGCATGATCAGCTTCAGCCAGGTCACCAAACGCTATCCCGGCGGGCATGAAGCCCTATCCGGCGTCGATCTTTCCATCGAAAAAGGCGAACTGGTTTTCCTGACCGGACATTCCGGCGCCGGCAAGAGCACCCTGCTGAAACTCGTCGCCGCCATCGAACGCCCCACCGGCGGCGTGGTGTCGGTCAGCGGCCAGAACGTCGGCCGCCTGCCGCAGCGCGCCATTCCCTATCTGCGCCGCAACATCGGCCTCATCTTCCAGGATCACAAGCTGCTGTTCGACCGCAACGTGATCGAAAACGTGGTACTGCCGCTCGATATCGCCGGATTCGACCGCCGTGAGTCGCTGAAACGCGCGCGCGCGGTGATCGACAAGGTCGGCCTGCTGAAACGTGAAAAAGCCAACCCCATCAGCCTCTCCGGCGGCGAACAGCAACGGCTGTGCATCGCCCGCGCGCTGGTCAGCCGCCCCGCCCTCTTGCTGGCCGACGAGCCAACCGGCAACCTCGATACCGGCTACGCCGCCGACATCATGGCGATGTTCCGCGACTTCCATCAGGTCGGCACTACGCTGGTGATCGCCACCCACGACGACCGCGCCATCGCCGCGCTGGGCGGCCGCACGCTGCGGCTGGATCATGGCAAGGTCGAGGATGGTTCGGCATGATCGGCTGGCTGCGTCACCAGAAGCACGCGTTCACTGCCGCACTGCGCCGCCTCGGCGCGCAACCGGTTGCATCCCTCCTCACCGCGCTGGCGATGGGGGTGGCGATCAGCCTGCCGGGCGGGCTCTTCCTGGCGCTCGGCCATCTCGACCGGCTGGCGGGCAACCTGCCCGCGCAGCCGGAAATCAGCGTATTCCTCGACGCCGGGGCGTCGGCTGCGCAGAAACAGGCCATTGCCGAACGCCTCCGGCAGGCCGACATCGCCGAGGCCCGCTATGTGCCCAAAGACGAGGCGCTGGCGGCGCTCAGCAGCGCGCAGGATCTGGCCGACATCACCGCCGGCCTGACGCAGAACCCGCTGCCCGACGCCTGGGTGGTGCGGCCGCAAACGATGTCCCGCGAAGAACTGGTACGGGTCGCGGCCGCTCTGGGCAAACTGCCGGGCGTGGCGGAAACCCACCTCGACAGCCAGTGGGCAGACCGTCTGCAGGCCGCCCTCGCCATCGGACGCACCGGCGTCTGGCTGCTGGCCGGGCTGTTTGCCATCGCGCTCGTCGCCATCTCGGGCAACGCCATCCGCGCGCAGGTACTGGCGCGGCACGACGAAATCCTGGTCAGCCGGCTGATCGGCGCCACCGACCGCTACATCCGCCGCCCCTTCCTCTACGTGGGCGCGCTGCAGGGTCTGCTGGGCGGACTGGCGGCGGGCGGCGTGCTGGCCATCGCCGGCGGGATATTGCGCGCACCGGTCGAACGGCTAGCCGGCTTGTACGGATCGGCCTTCCACCTGCTGCCGCCGGCCACGATCGAGATCGTCGCCGTACTCGGCCTGACCGCCCTGTTCGGCTGGCTCGGCGCCTGGCTCTCGGTGGCGCGGGCGCTGCGGCAGGTCGAGGCGGCGCGCTGATTTGTCCCGGTTTTATGGAAACCATCGGGGAACCCTGCATTGCCTTGGCACTCTTATTCCACGAGTGCTAATGTTAAAATGTGTCTCAAAGGGGATTTTTACAAGCATGAACCAAACAATATCTTTACCCGTCCCGGCGGCATACAGCCTGGATAGCTATATTCAGACCGTCAACCGCTACCCCATGCTCACACTGGAAGAGGAGCAACGGCTGGCGCGCGACTGGCACGACAAGCAGGACGTCGAGGCCGCGCGTCAGTTAGTGGTGTCGCACCTGCGCGTGGTAGTCAGCGTGGCGCGACATTATGTGGGCTATGGCCTGCCCCAGGCCGACCTCATCCAGGAAGGCAATGTCGGCCTGATGAAGGCTGTGAAACGTTTCGATCCGGAACGGGGCGTGCGCCTGGTATCGTTCGCGCTGCACTGGATCCGCGCCGAAATCCACGAATACGTGCTGAAGAACTGGCGCCTGGTCAAGGTCGCCACCACCAAGGCGCAGCGCAAGCTGTTCTTCAACCTGCGCAGCCTCAAGCAGTCGCTCAACGCCCTGACGTTCAAGGAAGCCGATGCCATGGCAAGCGAGCTCAACGTCAGCCGCAAGGACGTGCTGGAAATGGAAACCCGCATGTCGGGCCATGACGTTTCCATCGACCCGACGGTGGACGACGGCGAGGAAAGCTACAGCCCGCTGGCTTTTCTGGCGAGCCCGGACGAAAACCCGGCGCAGCTGCTGGAGCGCGAGCAGACCGAACGCCTGCGCCATACCGGCCTGGCCACCGCGCTGGAAAACCTCGACGAGCGCAGCCGCCACATCATCAAGACGCGCTGGCTGACCGAAGGCGAAGCGGCGACCCTGCATGAACTGGCCGCCCAATACGGCATCTCCGCCGAACGCATTCGCCAGATCGAAGCGCGCGCCCTGCAGAAAATGCGCGCCCTGATTCCGGCCTAAGCCATACATACATACCCCCCAAAACGACAAAGCCCCGCATTGCGGGGCTTTGTCGTTTTGGGGCAACCGGGTCAGAAAAAAGCGGTGATCAAAACCGAGAGAATGCTGATCCATGACCAGACGACCAGCGCGACTACCACCACCATGGGGAAACCCTGAAAAGTGAAAAGCTGTTTCATCGTGCGGACTCCATAAAAGTTGATAAATTCTAGTTTACTTGCGGCCATTTGGATACTTGTCCCCGTCCCGGTGTTCGCCCTGACCGCCCAGGCGGCGGGTCGGCAGCAGGGGGTCATCGTCATCCATCAGGATGCGTTCGGCAGGCCCTTCCAGATCGTCGAACTGGCCGCTTTTGATCGACCAGAACACGCCCACGACAATCAGCAGCACGAATAGGCCGGACAGCAGGAATAAAAATCCCATGATGCCGCTCATGGCGCGACCAGCTCCTGCGTGTTCTGATAATGCAGCTTGTGCTCGCGCAGCAGGCGCAGTTCAACCAGCCAGCGCCCGCTGGCGGGCAGGCGCAGCACCCCGCCATAGGTGCCGGCGTCGAGTGCGGCGAGCGGAAGAGTGCGCGCAGCCTGGGTGGCGCCGGGCCGCAGCAGGCGCAATTCGCCCTCGATGCGATCGACGGGCAGGCCGGTACGGTCCTTGACGCGAACCTGGATCGCACGCACGGCGGCATTGCCGTCGAGGCCGCTTACTTCGACCTGCCAGCCGAGTTCCGACTCGCGCTGCGTCTGGGAGAGCTCGGACGAAACCGCTTTCGCTGCCGCCTGGCCATGCGCGACCACGCCGGAAAAGCCGCTGTAGACCGCATTCCCTTTGCTGCCCAGCCACCAGCGCGCAAGCGGTTCGGGCAGCCCTTTTCCGGCAATGTAGAGCAGGCTGCCGTTGACCACGACGAGGCCGAGGAAAAATGCCGTCAGGAGCTTGGGCGCCCAGTGCATGCGTCCGACGCTGTGCCGGCGAAACTGCGTCACAGCAAACAGCACCAGCCCCGCCGCGAGAAATACCGAGATGTGCATGGCCACCACGTCCAGCCCCGGCCAGCGCCCGACGATGAGAACGAAATACGCGAGCAGCGGGATCAGCCCCGCCAGCAGAGCGCGCAGGATCGGCGGCAGCTTGCGGATGGCGCCGCCTGCCAGGTAGAGGACAAACACCGCGGCCAGGCCGCCAAGCAGGGAGGTCATCGTATTCATGGCCGTTTTCCGGGAACGTCGAAGCGCACGCTTTCGGCGCGTGCCTCTTCAGGCTTGCCCTGCGGCGTGATGACCAGTTCGAAGTGCTGCGTTTGCGCCGCAACGGTTGGCGACAGCCGCACGCTTGCCTGCACCAGCCCGCTATGACCCGACTTGATGGTGACTTCGCGGAAATTGCCGAGGTCGATCGCGTCCGCCGGAATGCCGCGCGCGCTGATGACATAGGTCTGGTCATGCGCCGCCTTGTTGGTGATGCGGATCTGGTAGCGGTTGCGGATGTCTCCGTTCGACAGCACGACATAAAGCGGCTGGCGGATCTGGTTGACCGCACGTTCGAAGCTGCCGCGAGTGGCCACGCTGTATGCGAGGTAGGTGGTCATCAGTACCAGTGCCAAGCCGTAGCCGATGGTTTTCAGGCTTCTCCATTGCACCTTCGGCGCAGCCGGCACGGGCGAAGCCAGATTCTTTTCCGAATCGTAGCGGATCAGGCCGCGCGGAAAACTGAACGAATCCATGACGTTATTGCAGGCGTCGATGCACAGCCCGCACGAGATGCACTTGTATTGCAGGCCCTCGCGGATATCGATGCCGACCGGACAGACCTGCACGCACAGGCCGCAATCGACGCAGTCGCCGATCCCCTTTTCGTGGCGCTCGGCCAGGGTGCGCTGGCCGGCACGCGCGGGGGCCCGTCCGTGCGCCGCTTCGCCGCGCCGGGCGTCGTAATGCACGGCCAGGGTCTCGGGCTCGTACATCACGCTCTGGAAGCGGCCATACGGGCAGACATAGGTGCAGATCTGCTCGCGCATCAGGCCGGCCGCGACGTAGGTCGACAGGGTCAGCACACCCGTCGTGATGTAGGCGGCGGGCGCGGCCTGGCCGCTGAAGAAATCCAGCACCAGCTGTGGCGCATAGGTGAAATAGGCGACAAAGGTGAGGCCCGTCCAGAACGAAGCCAGCATCCACAAGGCATGGGTTCCGCCGACCTTGACCAGCTTTTCGGAATTCCACGGCTGACGGTGGAGTCGCATCCGCGCCGGGCGCTCGCCCTGGACCAGGTGCTCGATCCAGATGAAGAAGTCGGTCCACAGGGTCTGGAAGCAGAAGTAGCCGCAGAACGCACGCCCGACCAGCCCGGTGACGAAGAACAGCAGAATGGCGGCGATGAACAGCAGCAGCGCCAGCCAGATGACATCCTGCGGATAGACCGTCAGCCCGAAGATCAAAAACCGGCGCCCCGGCAGATCGAACAGGACCGCCTGCGCCGGGGCATCCAGGCGCTGCCATGGCAGCCACGGCAGCAGAAAGTAAATCGCATAGGCCAGCACCAGAACCGAAGTCTTGAAACGCCGGAAACGCCCCTTCACCGAACGGGTGAAGATGGGAATGCGCTTCTGGTAAAGCTCGGACTGGTCCTTTTGACCTGTTTGCATGGTGCGACCGCTTAAATGGGTGGGAAACAAAAGCCCCCGCGAGCGGGGGCTTTGCTCATCCCGTCATCCGAAGGCCTACTGCCCGCCGCCCAACTCATGAACGTAGACTGTCAAAACCTTGATTTGTTCGGGTGTCAGTCGAGCGGACCACGCCGGCATCACGCCCTTGTTGAGGCCGCTGGCAATGACGCCGCGTATTGCAGCGACCTTGCCCTCGGCCGAACCGGCCGCCGGCACGTTGGCCCACAGCCAGATGTTATCGGTCAGGTTGGGGGCGCCCAGTTCCTGGCGTCCTTTGGCATCGCCGCCGTGGCAGACGTAACAGCCCGCGGCTTCGCCATGGAACAGCGTATCGCCGGCAACGGCCTTGGCGGAGTCATGGTCGCTGCCCGACAGGCTGGCCACGTAATTCGCCAGCTGGTCGATCTGCCCGCCATTCAACACTTCGCTGAAGGCAGGCATGTAGCCGCGGCGGCCGCCCATCAAGGTTTCATGAACCTTTTCATACGATCCGCCGTACAGCCAGTCGTCGTCGGTCAGGTTGGGGAAGAAACCGATCATGCCCTGGCCGCCTGCCTGGTGGCAGGGTGCGCAGTTGTCCGCAAACAGCGACTTGCCCGCGGAAAGAATAAAGCCGCTCATTTCCGGATCTTTGGCAATCTGCTCGTAGGACATCGCCTCCACCTTGTCGAAGTAGGGCTTTTGCGCGATCGCGGCCTTGTTCAGATCTGCCAGCAACAGTGCGCGGGTGTTCCAGCTGTGCGTTTTGGATTCGCCTTCGCTGTTGACGTAGGCGATTTTCGAAACGCCGCCGATCCAGCCTTTGCCAAACGGCCACGATGGATAGATTGTCCAGTACACGAGGGCGAAGATCACCGTGGCGTAGAACGTGTAGACCCACCATACCGGCAGCGGATTGTTGTATTCCTGCAGATCGCCGTCCCAGACATGACCCGTGGTCGGAACCGTTTGTGGTTTTTGCTCGCTCATTGCTTGTCCTTCGTGTCGTCTTGATCGCCTGGCTGGTCGTCGAGAAACGGAATGTCGCGGTAGGACTCCAGTTGCGCGCTCCGCTTTTTGCTACCGTAGACGTAAATCACGATGCCGATAAAGGTGACGAAAAAAATGATCAAGGCCAGGGGCTTGGTGTTTTCTGGTTTGGAAAACCACATCAACCATTCCATTGCCTGACCCCAGTCGCTCAGCGGGTCTCGACGAACGCGTCGTCGGCATATTTGCTGAAATCGACCATGGTGCCCAGCATTTGCAGATAGGCCACCAAGGCATCCATTTCAGAAATTCCGGAACGATCGCCGTCATAGTTGCCGAAGTTGGCCTGCTCGACCAGATTCTTCTGCGCAGCGGGAATGTGGAGCTGCCTGGCGACGGTTTCGCCGAAATTGGTCACGTTGGCGCCGTATTCGGCCTGCGACAGCGAATACGGCACGCCCACCTTGCGCAGGGCCTTCATGCGGGCCGCCGTATCGGAAATATCCAGCTGCGTCGACAGCAGCCACGGGTAATTCGGCATCACCGATTCAGGCACCATCGAACGCGGCGCCACCAGGTGCTGCACGTGCCACTCGTTCGAGTACTTGCCGCCGACCCGCGCCAGGTCGGGGCCGGTGCGCTTGGAACCCCACTGGAAGGGATGGTCGTATTGCGATTCCACGGCCAGAGAATAATGGCCGTAGCGCAGCTTTTCGTCGCGGAACGGGCGGATCATCTGCGAATGGCAGGTATAGCAGCCCTCGCGCATAAAGATATCGCGACCGCGCTGCTCCAGCGGCGTGTAGGGGCGAACGCCCCCGACCTTCTCGATGGTCTTGTCGATGAAGAATAGCGGTGCGATTTCCACCAGGCCGCCGACGCTGATCGCCACCATGGTCAACACCGCCATCAGGCCGATGTTGGTTTCAATCCATTCGTGTTTGAAGTTGATGTTCATTTTTTAATCGTCCCCGAATCAGGCTTGCGCCATCCTGACGGCCAGCCCGGCATCCAGCACGGCGCCTTCGCGCTTGCCCTGGCGGATGGTCATGAACATATTGGCCAACATCAGCACGGTGCCGGTGAGGAAGAACATGCCGCCAATGGCGCGCATCGCGTAGAAGGGCATCATCGCCACCACGGATTCGACGACCGAGTATTGCAGGTTGCCGAACTCGTCGAATGCACGCCACATCAGGCCCTGGGTGATGCCGGAAATCCACATCGCAACGATGTACAGGACGATGCCGATGGTGGCGAGCCAGAAGTGCGCCTCAACCAGCTTGTTGCTGTAGATCCGGGTGCCCCACAAGCGCGGAATCATGTGGTACAGCGAGCCGAAGGAAATCATCGCCACCCAGCCCAGCGCGCCGGAATGCACGTGGCCCACCGTCCAGTCGGTGTAGTGCGACAGCGCGTTGACTTCTTTCAGCGACATCATCGGACCTTCGAAGGTCGACATGCCGTAGAACGACAGCGCAACGATCATGAAGCGCATCACCGCATCGGTACGCAGCTTGTCCCAGGCGCCCGACAGGGTCATGATGCCGTTGATCATGCCGCCCCACGAGGGCATCAGGAGCAGGATGGAGAAGGCGGCGGCCAGCGACGAGGTCCAGTCCGGCAGCGCCGTCCAGTGCAGGTGGTGCGCGCCCACCCACATATACATGAAGGCCAGCGCCCAGAAGTGGACGATGGACAGGCGGTAGGAGTAAATCGGGCGGCCGGCCTGCTTCGGAACGAAGTAGTACATCATGCCGAGGAAGGCTGCGGTGAGGAAGAATCCAACCGCGTTGTGGCCATACCACCACTGTGTCATCGCGTCCTGGGTGCCGGCGAACAGGCTGTAGGACTTCATCGAGAACAGGTCGATCGGCATCGCCAGGTTGTTGAAGGTATGCAGCAGCGCGGTCGCCAGAATGAAGGACAGGTAGAACCAGTTGGCGACGTAGATGTGCGGCTGCTTGCGGCGCATGATGGTGCCGACGAACAGGATCAGGTAGGTCACCCACACCACCTCGATCAGCAGGTCGATCGGCCATTCCATTTCGGCATATTCGCGCGCCTGGGTATAGCCCAGCATGTAGCTGAGGTCGGCCAGCACGATGATCGCCATCCAGCCCCAAAAAGTGAAGCTGGCCATGCCGTCCGAAATCAGGCGGGTCTGGCAGGTGCGCTGGACGACGTAATAGGAGGTGGCAAACAGCGCCGAGCCGCCGAAGCCGAAGATCACCGAGGTGGTGTGCACCGGACGGAAGCGCCCGAACGAGAAATACGGGCTGTCGAAATTCAGAAACGGCCAGGCCAGTTCGGAGGCGATGTATACGCCGACAGACATGCCGATGACCGCCCAGACAAGCGACATGACGGCAAACTTTTTAACGATGTCAAAGTTGTACTGCTCTGCACCGGAATACGCTGTGACCGCCATCGACCGCTCCTGTTGTACACGAAATAGCGCCTGTCTTTAAACCAGCAACTATACTTGGTATAAATTGCGAAAGCGCCGCATTATAAGTGAAGCCGCTCTCCGCCCGCAAGCAGATCGGCGCGGATCAGGACGCCGCCAGCAAGGTCCTCAAATCCTTGGCGATGGCGTCGGGGCTGCTGCCATAAGGCATGAGCAGCCGCAAATTCCCTTTTTGATCATAAACATAGGTGCCCGCGCTGTGGTCGATCAAATAATCGTCCGCAGCCTTCACCGCAGTTTTTTGATAGACCACTTTGTATTCTTTCACCAGTTGTTTCAGCGTCGCCTCATCGGCATACATCCCCAGAAAGTCCGGATTGAAGGCCGGCACGAACTGCTTCAGCAGTTCCGGGGTGTCGCGCTGCGGATCCACCGTAACGAATAGCACCTGCACCTGTTCGGCCTGCGGTCCGAGTTGCTGCAGCGCCGCCGCGAAATCCGACAGCGTGGTGGGGCAGACGTCCGGGCAATGGATGTAGCCAAAGAAAATGGCCACCGCCTTTCCTTTGAAATCCGCCAGGGTCCGCACCCGCCCATGATGGTCGGTCAGCCTGAAGTCCCGCGCGAAGGTGGCGCCGGTGATGTCGGTCGCCAGGAATGACGGGGGCTGCGGGGCGGGCTGGCAGCCGGCCAGGGTGAAGGCCGCCATGACGCAGGCGGCAAGGAGCCAGCTTTTCATATATTGGCCTGCTCGAACAGCATCCCGGGAACGTCGGCAAGGCGGTACTTGCCGGTTTCGACTGCCTTGGCCAGTTTTCCCAGCGTGGTGTCCTGCAGCATTTCGATGATCTTCATCTTCACCGGCACCCAGCGGAAATGCAGCGGGCAGGCGGTTTCATCGCTGCATTTCTTGAGCCCCAGCATGCAATTTTCGGTGAACGTCGGGCCTTCGGTCAGCAGCAGGATTTGCATGAGCGTGATGTTGTCGCCATTCTCGCGCAGGCAGAAACCACCCAGACGGCCACGGGAGGAAATCAGCAGGTTGCCCTTGGCCAGTCCCTGCAGGATTTTGGCGAGGTACGGTGCGGGCACGCCGAGCTGCGCGGCGACATCCTTGTTCAGCACGGGCGTGGCGCTCGGCTGGGTGGCCATATAGATCAGCGCCTGCACGGCATATTGACTGGTTCGGGAAAGGATCATCTCGTGCTCTTGCGAATGAATTGACTCAATATAAAACAATCCTGTCCGAATATCCAGTTAGAGGTCCGATTTCCCCATATAAATCAAATGGATATTGGCCACAAAGCACGGGTAAAGGGCTTAGCTCCCATCGCCCGCGCCGCCGCGGCGCGTGCTGACGGCAGCGGCACGAGACCCTGGCAGCCCGAATCAGGTTCGGGTCATCATCGGCTACTCAGGCAAGCTCAGCCATTGCAGCGCCGCCCCTGAAGCGCTTTCTTCATGAAGGAAGCGCTGCACGCCCAGACACGGATCGGGCAGCCGCGCGCGCAGCGCGGCAATATTCTCGGCCTGGCGGGCCATTGCCGGGTCGATGTGGTTGCCCACCCAGCCGGCCCATGGCAGCTGCCGCCTGGCAATCGATTCCGCGGTCAGCAGCGCATGGTTGAGGCCGCCCAGGCGCAGGCCCACCACCAGCACGACCGGCAGGCCCAGGCGCTGCGCCAGGTCCGCCATGTCGTCGCGTTCGTTCAAGGGCACCCGCCAGCCGCCCGCACCCTCGACCACCACCACGTCCGCCGCGGCGGCAAGCCGCCCATATGCCTCGGCGATGACATCCAGCTCGATCCGCACACCGGCCAGCGCTGCGGCGATATGCGGCGCAACCGGTTCGGCTAAGGCATAGGGATTGACATCGCGCAGGTCGACATCGACGTTGGCCGCGCGCAGCAACGCCGTCACATCCCCGTTCAGTTCGCCCGGCGCGCTGCCCGCCGACACCGGCTTCATCGCCGCCACGCGCAGGCCGCGCGCGCGCAGGGCATGAATCAGCGTCACCGCCACCCGCGTCTTGCCGACGCCGGTATCGGTGCCGGTGACGAACAGGCCTCTCACACCCGGCCCAGTTTCTTTTTGCGCTCGCCGATGGCGAACTCGATCGTCTGGCGTCCGTCTTCGCGCCGCGTCTTGTCGCCTGCCCAGGCGTGGCCGTAGACCACTTCGAAGGTGGCCGGCAGACGACCCTCCAGCCGTTGCGATTCATACGCCTGCTCCAGCCGCGCCCACGCCGATTTACCGAACAGGCCGCGGCGGCGCGCCGCCGCGGCATTGTGGGCGCCGATGCCCTTGAGGTCGCGCATCAGGCTTTTGAGGTCGGCGTAGGTCAGCGTCAGCATGTCCATTTCCATCACCGGGCTGGCGAAGCCGGCATGGATCAGCATGTCGCCGATGTCGTGCAGGTCGGCGAAGCGATTGACGTGCGGCGCACCGTCGATGGCCGTGAATGCCGCGCGCAATTCCTTCAGCGTGTCGGGGCCGAAGGTGGCGAAGATCAGCAGGCCGCCCGGCGCCAGCACCTGATGGAAGCCCTTGAGGGTGGCCTCAAGATCGTGCGCCCACTGCAGCGCCAGGCTCGACCAGACGAGGTTCATGCTGTTGGGCGCCAGCGGCAGCCGCGCCATGTCGGCGCACATCAGATGGGTCAGGGGTGAGGCGCGAGGGGTGAGGCGCCGCAGGGCACGCTGCGCCCAGGTCGGTTGCGGCAGGCGCGCACGCGTCGCGGAAAGCATGGCCGGGGCAATGTCGAGGGCGCAGCATTCGGCCTCCGCATAGCGCGACCGCAGATGTGCCAGACCATAGCCGGTGCCGCTGCCGACATCGAGCACGCGGCCCGGCTGCAGGGTCATATAGTCAAGCCGCTCGAGCAGGCGGTCGCACACCTCGCGCTGCAGCACCGCGTGCGCGTCGTAGCTGGCGGCGGCATGGTCGAAGGCGCGCCGCACTTCGGCAAAATCGAGTTCGGGTTCAGTCATGGGCAAAGCGTCCGATCGCCGCCGCCACCGCTTCGCCGTGCGACAAGTGCGGCGCATGCGCGGCGCGGGGAAATTCGATGCGCCGCGCGGCGGGCAAGGCCTCGGCCAGCCAGGCGCCGGCTGCCGGCGGGGTCAGCGTGTCGAGCGCGCCGTGCAGTACCAGGGTCGGCTGCGTCAATTGCGGCAGTTCCGCGCGCAAATCGGTGTCGCGCAGGATCGCCAGACCGCCCGCCAGTGCCCCGCTGCTGGCGGCTGGCGCGGCCAGCAGCGACTGCCGCAGTTGCTGAAGCAGCGTCTTCTGCCCGTTCATGCCGCGTGTCTGCAGGCTCAGGAAGCGCAGCAGCGTGGCCTGCGGATCGGCCAGCAGCGCAGCGCCGAAATCCTGCAGGTCGGCAGGCGCCATGCCGTGCTCCCAGCCCTCCCCTGCAACGAATTTCGGGGTCGATGCCAGCAGCACCAGGCGCGCGATCTTGTGCGGATGGTCGAGCGCCGCGCGCATCGCCACCTGGCCGCCGAGCGACCAGCCGAGCAGCATGGCATTGTCCGGCAGTTGCCGCGCCAGGTCGTCGGCCCAGCCCTGCAGGGTGTTGTCGGCCACATCAGCGCGTCCGCCGTGGCCGGGCAGGTCGAGCGCACGCACTTCGAAATCGGTCGCCAGCCGCGCGGCCAGCGCGTCGAATACGCGGGCATTCATGCCCCAGCCGTGTACCAGCACGAGGATGGGTTTAGGCGATGGCATGCAGCGCCCCGATCAATTGATCGACATCGCCGGCGCTGTGCGCGGCCGACAGGGTGATGCGCAGCCGCGCCGTGTCGGCCGGCACCGTCGGCGTGCGGATCGCGGGCACCAGCAGGCCGCGCGCGCGCAGGGCCTGCGACAGCCGCACCGCGTCGGCATTGGCGCCGATCAGCAGCGGCTGGATCGGCGTAACCGACGGCATCAGCGAGCCGTGCTTCAAGCCGGCCAGCCCTTCGCGCAGCTGCGCGATGCGCCTGCGCAGGCGCTCGCGGCGCACGTCGCCGGCCCCGATCTGGCGCAGGCTCTCGACCAGGCACGCGGCCAGCAGCGGTGGCGAGGCGGTGGTGTAGATATAGGGACGCGCCTTCTGGATCAGCCAGTCGATCACATTTTCATGCGCCGCCACCACCGCACCCGCCACGCCGGCCGCCTTGCCGAGCGTGGCCAGATAGATCACGCGGTCGCTGGAACGGGCGCGCTCGGTGAGTCCGCCGCGGCCGTCGTTCAGCACGCCGAAACCGTGCGCGTCGTCGAGGTACAGCCAGGCATCGAGGCGCTCGGCCAGATCGAGCAGCGCGTCGACCTGCGCGATATCGCCGTCCATGCTGAACACCAGGTCCGACACGATGACTTTGTCCTGCGCCCGGCTTGCCGCCAGCTGGCCCTCGAGTTGCGCCAGGTCGCCGTGACGATAGCGGGTAAAGCTCGCACCGGACAGCTGCGCGGCATCGACCAGCGAGGCGTGATTGAGCTTGTCGCCGAACACTTCGCCATGGCGGCCGACCAGCGCGGTCAGCACGCCCAGGTTGGCCATGTAGCCGGTGGAAAACAAGAGCGCCGCAGGCTTGCCGACGAAGCGCGCGAATGCGGCCTCGAAGTCGTGGTGGAAACGGTGGTGACCGGTGATGAGATGCGCCGCGCCCGCGCCGACGCCGCACGCATCGAGCGCGGCGTGCGCGGCGGCAACCAGCGCCGCATCGGCGGCCAGGCCGAGGTAGTCGTTGCTGCAGAAAGAAACGACGTGCTGGCCGTCGATCGTGACGTGCACGCCCTGCGTGCCGTCGAGCACCGAGCGCCGCCGTTCGAGATGATCGGCCTGCCGCGCCGCCAGCCTCTGCTGCAGGCGGCTCAGCGCGGCGAAGCTCACAACGGCGTCAGTCCGAGCGCGTCGAACAGGCGCTGGTCGCGCTCCCATTCGGGGTTGCCCGTGGTGAGCAGCTTGTCGCCGTAGAAGATCGAATTGGCGCCGGCGAGGAAGCACAGCGCCTGCATCACGTCGCCCATCTGCTGGCGCCCGGCGGACAGTCGCACCAGGCTTTTCGGCAGGGCGATGCGTGCCACCGCGATGGTGCGCACGAATTCCAGCGGCTCGAGCGCCTCGGCATCGGCGAGCGGCGTGCCCTCGACCCGCACCAGCAGGTTGATCGGGACCGACTCCGGCTGCGGGTCGAGCGCGGCCAGCTGCGCGATCAGGCCGGCGCGCTGGGTGCGCGACTCGCCCATGCCGACGATCCCGCCGCAGCACACGTTGAGGCCGGCCTGGCGCACGCGTTCAAGCGTGTCGAGCCGATCCTGGTAGTCGCGGGTGGTGATGACGTCGCCATAGAAATCGGGCGCGGTGTCGAGGTTGTGGTTGTAGTAGTCGAGGCCGGCCGCCTTCAGCTGCTCGGCCTGGCCGTCCTTCAGCATCCCCAGCGTGGCGCAGGTCTCCAGCCCCAGCGCCTTCACTTCGCGCACCATTTCGACCACCGATTCGAGGTCGCGCGGTTTCGGTCCGCGCCACGCCGCGCCCATGCAGAAGCGCGAGGCGCCGGCGGCCCTGGCGGCGCTGGCGGCCGCCCGCACGTCGTCCAGTTTCATCATCGGCTGCTTGTCCACCCCGGCATCGTGGTGCGCCGACTGCGGGCAGTAGCCGCAATTCTCGGAACAGCCTCCGGTCTTGATCGACAGCAGGGTGGAGAGCTGAATCTTGTTGGGATCGAAGCGGTCGCGATGCACGTTCTGCGCCTGGTACAGCAGGTCTGCAAACGGCAGGGCGAATAGCGCCTCGATCCCGGCCATCGACAGGCGCGCAACGGGCTGAGTCATATCATTCATTTTTTTCCATCTCGATGGTCATGTCCTGCCACGGTTCGCGCGCGGCCTTGTAAATATCAAACAGCGCCCACGGCACGATGATGGCCACCGCCAGCCCCAGCACCAGCATCAGCCCCAGCCAGCCGTCAAGCAGGCCGTAGATCGCCGGACCGATCACCACCAGGCTGCCCATCACGCCATAAAACCGGTAGCCTGCCCACTTGTTGAAATGCACCGCACGCGGGTTGGGGTGATGGGCGATGCCGGCATAGACGAAAATCGACCCGGCCAGCCAGATCATCACCGGCGGCAGCGACATCACGACGGGCAAAAAACCGACTTTCTGGCTGGCGAGCAGCTTGCCCAGCAGCAACGCGGTCAGCGAAATCAGCATCACCGCGACGGTGATGAGGTTGAACAGCTGTGCGGCAAGACGGGAGGACGAAGCGGAGATGACGCGTTTTTCATTCATGGGCCGGATTTTCGCGGGCGGCATCGCCCCTGTCAAATTGGAGAGACCACAAAATTGAACATCAGGTCAATTTTTAGGCAACTCGCCCCTTCCACCTGCCTGCTGTGCGGCGCGACATCAGGAACCGGCCCCCTGTGCGGCGCCTGCCTGGCCGACCTGCCCTGGCACAGGCAGCCGCAGTGCCCGCGCTGCGCCATTCCCACGCCCGACGGCCAGGTGTGCGGCGCCTGCCTCAAGCATCCGCCCGCGTTCGACCGCAGCCGTGCCGCGCTGGCCTATGCGTTTCCGCTCGACCGTCTGATCCCGCACCTGAAATACAATGGCCGGCTCGCCATCGCCCCGGCTCTGGGCGAATGTCTTGCGGCGAGCGTGGCCCCCAGACCCAGACCGGACTGCCTGATCCCGATGCCGCTGCATGCAAAACGCATCCGCGAGCGCGGCTTCAACCACGCCACCGAGATCGCGCGCGACGTGGCAAAGCGGCTCGATCTCCCGCTCGACACCGACAGCTGCCGGCGCATCCGCGACACCCCGCCGCAGATGGGCCTGAAACACGATGCACGGCGACGCAACGTGCGCGGCGCGTTCGTCTGCGCGGGCGACGTTCGCGGGCGGCGCATCGCCCTGATCGACGACGTAATGACCACCGGAACCAGTCTCGACGAGCTGGCAAAAACACTGAAACAGGCTGGCGCGCTGGAAGTGGAAACCTGGGTGGTGGCGCGAACGCTGCCGCCGGGCGACGCCGCCTGAAGCCTCATAACCGAGGGAAAAACTCGCGGCGTGGGCGCCGATGCATGGGTTGTGCGGGTGCTCCGCCCGCCGGATACGACTATCGTGCAGATACGCTCAGTCGTAGATCTCTTCCACCGCGAAAATCCGCCGGTGTTCGCGCATGGCGTAGCGGTCGGTCATGCCGGCGATGTAATCGGCTACGGCACGTGCGCCTTCCAGCGATTCGCGCGCCTGGTATTCGGGCGGCAGCAGGCGTGCATCGCCGATGAATGCGGTGTAGAGATCGGTGACGATGCGCCCCGCCTTGCTGCTCATGCGCGCCACCTTGTAATGGCGGTACAGGTGATGGAGCAGGAAGCGCTTGAGTTCACGGTGCTCGTCGAGCAGCGCCGGGCTGAACGCCGCCAGCGGCGGCGCGGCACGCACTGCATCGATGCTGGCGACGCCGCCGCGCTCGATGTTGGTGCGCGTGGTATTCACCAGGTCGAGAACCAGCGTGTTGATGATGCGGCGCACGGTTTCGGTCACCTCGCGGCGGCCATTCAGCGCCGGGTATCTGGCGCGGACCTCATCCAGATGGCGGGCGAAGATCTGCACGCCGGACAGCTGCTCCAGCGTGATCAGACCGGAACGCAAGCCGTCGTCGACGTCGTGGTTGTTGTAGGCGATCTCGTCGGCCAGGTTGGTAATCTGCGCTTCCAGCGAGGGCTGCCGCTTGTCCAGAAAGCGCTCGCCGACATCCCCGAGCTTTTCGGCATTGGTGAGCGAGCAATGCTTGAGGATGCCCTCACGCGCCTCGAAGGTGAGGTTCAGGCCGTCGAACTCGGCGTAGCGCTCTTCCAGCAGATCGACCACGCGCAGCGACTGCAGGTTGTGCTCGAAGCCGCCGTGCTCGCGCATGCAGGCGTTCAACGCATCCTGCCCGGCGTGGCCGAACGGCGTGTGGCCGAGGTCGTGCGCCAGCGCCACGGCTTCCACCAGGTCCTCGTTGAGGCTCAGCAGGCGGGCAATGGTGCGGGCGATCTGCGCCACTTCGAGGCTGTGGGTGAGCCGCGTGCGAAACAGGTCGCCCTCGTGGTTGACGAATACCTGGGTCTTGTATTCCAGCCGCCGGAACGCGGCGGAATGGACGATGCGGTCGCGGTCGCGCTGGAATTCGGAGCGCGGCGTGGCGGCGGGTTCGGAATGCAGCCGCCCGCGGGACTGGTCGGAGTGCGCGGCGTAGGGTGCGAGTGGGATCATGGTCGGGATGCGTGGTCGATGTCGGGCGAAGCGAACGCGGCCAGTGTGCAGCACACCGAAGCCTGCCGCAACCGCAGGAATCCCGCCGCCACGGCGAGGTCAACCCGCCCGGGCGGCAATCGGGGCGTGCAATCGGTGCGGCCAGCCTGCCGGCGAGCGCGCCGGCGCCGGCCGCTTCGCTCAGTGGCTGGTGCCGGCGGAGCGGGTGGTCTTGTTGTAGACGTTGTATTTTCCCGACGGCTTCCGCATCGGGATGCGCTTCACTTCCTTCAGCGTCGCCGTGTCGTAGATCACCAGCGCGCCGTCCATCTCCCAGATGCTCACCAGCGCGTATTTTCCGTCGCGCGAGAATTCCACATGGGCCGCGGTCTTGCCCGGCTCGGGACGCAGGATGTGGGCCACTTCCAGGGTTTGCTTGTCGATCAGGGTCATCGTGTCATTACTCGCCGGATTGCCGGTGGCGAAGCCATCCGTCCAGGCATAGGGCGTGTTCTCGTGGCTGCGCATGAAAAACCCCGGCCCCGGGGTTTTGATCTCCTTGATGGTTTTCCAGCTTTGCATGTCGATCACGCTCACCACGCCGTCCTTCATGTTGGGCGTGGCCATCACCGGCCGCCCCCGATACTCCCAGGTAATGCCCGAACCGAGATGCGGCATGCCGGGCAAATCCAGTTCCGCCACTTTTTTGCCCGTATCGAGATCGATGACCTGGCCTTTATGGCTGTCGCGCGCGGTGCCGATCAGAAGCTTGTAGTCCTGGTCGAAAAAGAAATCGTCGAGATAATCGTCCGCCGCGATGCGGCGGATCGGAAAAGCCTTGTCGCCATAGGCGATCTCCCACACCTCGCGGGTGTCTTTCAGCGCCGCCACGAAACTGCCGCGCGGCTCCGCCTGGTACACCGCGGATATCCGCGAGCTCTTGCCGTCCGCGCCCACGGCCTGAATCACCTTGAGCAGCGAGAGGTCGTTCGCATCCAGCAGAACAAGGCTGTGCGGCAGGTAATTGCCCACCAGCACCGTCTTGCCATCGCCGGAAACCGCCAGGTTGCGGGCATTGATGCCGGCGCGCACTTCGGCCACGGTCTTCAGGTTGTAGATATCGAACTTGCTCACCCAGCCGTCGCGCGAGGCGAAATAGACGAAGCGCCCATCGGGTGAAAACTTCGGCCCGCCATGCAGCGCGAAGCGGGTGGCGAAGCGGTGAACCGGCTCCAGTTTGTCGCCATCGAGAATGGTGGCGTGATGGTCGCCCAGCTCCACCACCGCGAACAGGTTGAGCGGATCGGCGCTGAATAGCGGCTTGTCCGGCAGGCTGCCGGCAGGCACGTGCCGAATGTGGGAGGCGACGATTTCATTCCTGCCCCATACCGGCACCTGCGGCAGCTTGGTATAGATAAAACCCGTCAGCGCCTCGATCTCCGCCTTGCCGAGCTTGTCGGAAAACCCTGCCATCTGGCTGGCGGGGCGCCCGTCGGCGATCACCTTGATTGCGTCCGGACGGCGCAGACGCGCCAGATTCTCCGGCAACAATGCCGGACCGGTGCCCCCAAGGCGGTCTGCGCCGTGGCAGGAAGCGCAATGCTCGGCGTACGTTTTCTCTACTGGCACGTCGGCCAGGGCGCCCGAAACCAAAAACAGGCAGCAGGCTGCAAGCATTCCTCTCATGTTCATTCCTCCACCTCGGCAGCTTGCACCAGGCCGATTTCCTCGTCGTCCAGATAACAGGCGGGGTCCTCCGCCCACGGGTCGCCCGTCACCTGCCATGCCCGCACCCGGGTATTTCCGCCGCAGATGGCGAAGTACGTGCATGCGCCGCAGCGGCCGCCCACCTTTCTCGGCTGCGCCTTCAGCCCGGCCATGATGGGGTCGGAGGCGTCCATCCAGATGTCCGAAAAGGGCCGCTCGCGCACGTTGCCCAGGGTGTAGTTCCACCACATGGTGTCGGGGTGGACGTTGCCCAGGTTGTCGATGTTGGCCACGTTGACGCCGGAGGAATTGCCGCCCCATTGCTCCAGTTTGGCCCGGATATGCTTTTCCAGGTGCGGGAAATTTTTCCTTACCCACAGCAGCAGGTACACGCCGTCGGCATCGTTGTTTCCGGTGACGAACTCTTTCGGCCCGCCCGCCTGCTGGTCGCGCCAGCAGGTATCGAAAAGCAGGTCCATCGCCGCGCGCGTGGTCTGGTGAAAGGCATCGTCCCTGCGGTTCCGGTTGCCGCGCCCGGCATAGTTGAGATGGGACAGGTAGAACTTGTCCAGCCCCTCGTCCTCCATCAGTTGCAGCAGCGCCGGCAGGTCGTGCGCGTTGTCCTGGGTCAGGGTGAAGCGGATGCCGACCTTGATGCCGCGCGCCTTGCACAGGCGGATGCCGTGCATGGACTTGTCGAAGGCGCCGTCCAAGCGGCGGAATTTATCATGGGTCACCGCGATGCCGTCCAGGCTGACGCCGACATAATCGAAACCGATGGCGGCAATCTGGCCGATATTGCTTTCGTCGATCAGCGTGCCGTTGGTGGACAGTCCGACGTAGAACCCCATCTCTTTGGCGCGGCGGGCGACGTCGTAGATGTCGGGGCGCAGCAGAGGCTCGCCGCCGGAAAGAATCAGCACCGGCACGCGAAAGCGCTTGAGATCGTCCATCACCCCGAACACCTCCTCGGCGGACAGCTCGCCGGGAAAATCCTTGTCGGCGGAAATCGAGTAGCAATGCTTGCAGGTCAGGTTGCAGCGACGGATCAGGTTCCAGATCAGCACCGGGCCCGGGGGATTGCGCTTCGGCCCGAGCGGGGTGGGCTGGGCGATTTCCTGCATGAACTGGGAAATGCGAAACATGAAACACTCCGGAGTCTCGGAAAAAATATTGGGACGAATGTACCCGGCCCAATTCGTGCCGGAAATGATTTAGATCAAAGGCACCCGGCTTTTACAAAAAACTAGCGATAATCCTGCTGCGGCAGGTAGAGCGGGTAAAGACTGTTTTCCTCGGTATTTATGCGCTTGGTCAGCACCTTGCCAATCCCTCCCGCCTCCTGCTGAAAGCTCTGCCACATCCTCCCATCCCATTCGTCCTCGGCAGTGTATTTGTGCAGGAAATCAGCCACCGCTTTACCGATATGCTGCATTTCCCTGCGAAATTCGTCCATGATCGCGGCATTCTCGGCATCGCCTTCCAGGCTGTGCTGAAGGTAGACATAGAAACGTACATTCTCCTTGAGCAGGTGGCCACGCAGGGCATCGCCGAATTCGCCCAGCTTTTCCTTGGTGCGGATCATGTTTTTCTGCTCCATCGCGGCGGTAATTTCGCCAAAGATTCCAAGCAACATGCGGTGATCCGACACCAGATTGGGCACCAGACTGGGGTCGTAATGCAGCTGAGTTCCGGCTGCAACTCCGGATTCGGCAGGTGTTCCGGTCTTTGCGGGCTCCCTTGCCACTTCCTGTGTCGCCTGTTTTTTTCTTTTCCACAAAAACTCGAACATACAGCCTCCAATCAGTCAGATTATCCGTAAACCGGTTTTTTTTAATATCTTCGTGCTGTAGAGGATTTCGTGCCCGCGGCAGGCATCACCCAGCAATTCGGCGATCTGCCGCGCTTTTTGTTCCACCTCGGCGCGATCGTGGCCGTGCACCATGGCAAACAGGTTGTAGGGCCAGTCCGGCAGATAGCGCGGGCGCTGGTAGCAGTGGCTGACCGATTCGAGCTGGCCGACGCGCTCGCCCAGCGTGTCGACGCGTTCGTCCGCCACGTCCCACACGGTCATGCCGTTGGCCTTGTAGCCCAGGGCATAGTGGTTGGGCACGGCGCCGATGCGGCGGATGACGCCGTTTTCCAGCATCCGCTGCAGCCGCGCCATCACCTCGGCGGGCGCGGCGCCCACCTGCTCGGCGACGGCGTGATAGGGGCGCGCCACCTGCGGCAGGCCGTCCTGGGTGGCCAGGACGATCAGGCGGTCGAGCGGGTCGAGCGGGAAAGCGGGGGACGACATCGGCTCTTCCTTGCGGCCATTTTCTCGTTCGGCGAGGCAATCCTGTCGGTCGCGCTCAGGCATGCAGTTTCAGTTCGACGAAATACTCCCGGATTTTCGGCATGGCGTACACCGGGAAACCGGTTTCGCGCTCGATCCTGTCGAGGGCTTCGCGCTGCCCTTCCGGGGTCTCGGTGGCAAGCACGAACCACATGTTGAGTGCGTGCTCGCGGGCGTAATTGTGCGCCACCTCGGGCATGGCGTTGACGATTTCCGCCACCCGCTCGAAATCGCCGGGCGGGATTTTCATCGCCACCAGGCTGAGCCCCCCACCCAGGCGCTCGGCATGGAACATCGGGCCGAAGCGGGTCAGCACCCTGTCCCGGAGCAGTCTTTCGACCCGCGCCAGCACCTCGTCCTCGCTGCTGCCGAGCTGTTCGGCAACCGCAGCGTAGGGGCGCTCGCACAGCGGGAAGCCGCCCTGCAACCGGTTGACGATGGCGCGATCCAGCGCGTCCATCAGGCCGCCGCGCGGACGTATCGCGCGCCGCACTGCTTGAAGCGGCGGGTGCTGAACAGCACTTCGCTGGCGACATGCTGCAGGCCGCAGCCCTGGCGCATGGCCTCGACGCGCGCCAGCACTTCGTCGCGGTCATGGCCGTGAATCATGCAGAACAGGTTGTAGCGCCAGCCCGGCAGGCGGCGCGGGCGGCGGTAGCACAGGGTGACGTATTCGATGCCGCCCAGGCAGGGCCCCACGCTGCCCACCTCCTCGTCGGGAATGTCCCACACCACCATGGCGTTGGCGCGATAGCCGAGTTCATGGTGGCGCACCACCACCCCCATCCGCTTGATCACACCGCAGTCGAGCAGGTTCCGCAGGGCGGCGAGCGCTTCCGCTTCGGACATCCCGGCCTGCGCGCCGGCCGCTGCAAAGGGCCGCGTCACCAGCGGCAGTCCGGACTGGATCGCCGCGAGCAGGTGGCGCTCTGCCGGCATCGGCGCGTAAGGCCGGGGGACGCCTGCGGCGTGAGTCTCGACATGGAGCGCGCGCTTGCCGCGGACGCCGGTGAGGTCGAAGCCCAGGTCGATGTGGTAATCCTCCACCAGCGGCAGGTACAGCACGCGGCAGCCGGAGCGTTCCTCGATTTCCCGCAGCACCCGCTGCAGCGCCAGCTCATCCGGTGCGGCCACCACGAACCAGAGGTTGTAATGATGCTCGCGCTGGTAGTTGTGATTGACCTCTGGGTACGCGCTCACCAGCTGCGCCACGCGCTCCAGTTCGCCCTCCGGCACCGCCAGCGCCGCCAGGGTGCTGGCGCCGATGCTGCGCGGCCGGACCACTGCGCCGACCCGGCTCACTACACCCCGCTCATGCAGGCGCGCCAGGGTGGCCAGCACGTCCGTTTCGGAGACGCCCAGCGCCGCGGCCATGGCGGCAAATGGCGCGGCCACCAGCGGAAAATCGTGCTGGTAGTCGTTCAACAGGCGAAACTCCAGGTCTGGGTTCATAGTCCGGTCCGGTGGGCGCGATGGGTGAAGAAAATGCCGCTCGGGCTGTCCGCGGGCAGCTCGCCCAGCAGGTCGAAGCGCTCGCTGTCGTAGATCAAAACCTTATGGTCGTCGCGCGCCGACAGCCAGGCATGCTCGCCGCGCGGGGTGAATTCGATGTGCAGCACCGCGCGGCCCGGCTTGAAGGTACGCACGACCTTGCGGCTGGGCACATCGATCACCTGCACCGTGTCGTTGTGGGGAAACGCGAAATTGACCCACACCTGGCGGTTGTCCGGCCGCGCCACCACGAATACCGGCTGGCCGTGCACCGGGATGCGCCCGGCCTCCTTCCAGCTTCCCTGGTCCACCACCAGCACCTCGTGGCGCCCCACCGCCGGCACCAGCAATTCGGTGCCGGTGGCCGCCCAGCCTTCCAGGTGAGGCATCTTGTAGACCGGCAGCTTCTGCTCGCCGCGGCCATAGCCGTCCAGCACCCGCACGACGCCCGCATCGGGATTCCACAGGTCGAGCATGGCGAGGCCATCCTCGCCGAACAGGCCCGCCAGGTAATAGCGCCCGTCGGCGGTGATCATGGCGTCATAGGGTTCCTTGCCGACGTGCCTGTACTTGCGCAGCTCTGGCCGGGCGGGCGTCCGGAAATCGCCCACCCAGATTTCCCCCGCCTCGAACAGGCTCCACACGAAGCGGTTGCCCGGCGCGTCCACCAGTCCGACCACCTTGGACGGCCTTCCGGCCTCGTCCAGCGCCGGAACGTCGGCCACCAGCTCAAGCGTGACGGCATCGAACACCTTGATGCCTCCCGGCGTGTAATTCGCCACCGCCACCAACCGGCCATCCTGGGAGATCGCGCCGCCGATGCTGTTGCCGGACTGAGTCACCCGCCCGACGATGCGCATGGCCAGCAGGTCCACCTTGGTGAGGCCGCCATCGCGGCCGAACACGTAGGCGTAGCGGCCATCGCGGGAATAATTCAGCGAGGCGTGCGAGAGGTCGCCCAGGCCCTCCACCTGCCCCAGCACCGAGCGTCCGCTGGTTTCGACAATGCTCACCCGCCCGGCGGCGCGCTCGATCACGACGCCGAGGTCGCCGGTGCCGCGCAGAACGGGCGTGGCGCAGCCCGCAAGCGCCAGCATGGAAAGCGCAAAAAGGATTCTAAAGTTCATCGGGGAAACCCTTCAGTAAGCGCTGCACCACCCACTCTGCCTCATCCTCGCTCAGGAACGCGCCCCATGGCGGCATCGGCGTGGCGGGCCGCCCATACAGCACGGTTGACACCAGAGATTCCACCGGTTTGTCTCGCAACGCCGCGGGAAGCAGCGGCGGGCCGAGCCCGCCGCTGAGCGTCAGGCCGTGGCAGGAGCCGCAATCCTGACGCACCAGCCGCACCAGTTCCCTCTGCCGCTGCACGGAAGGCTCGCCCGGCAGCGCGGCCGCCTGGGGCGACGCCGCGCTCGCTACTCCGGCCAGCACGACGCAGCCCAGGAAAAGGCGCAAGCCCGGCCCCGCTGCCTGGATGGAGGGACCCGCATCCGCCATGCTTACTTCGCCGCCGTAATGTCGGCCTTGGCGTCGATCCCCAGGCTGTAGCCAAACGATACGAGGTGGAAGCGGCCCGCGGCATGGTCGTTATGGATGGCAAAGCCCATGTTGTAGGTCTTGCCGGAAACCAGCGCGATATCGCCCGCGCCGCCGGCCAGCTTGCGGGTGAAAGTCACGGTCCAGGTGTCGCCGTCCTTCTTGCCTACCGCGCTCACCAGCGCCTTGCCGCCCTCCATCACGCGCTTGTCGGCCACATGGCCATCCACCGGCTTGGCGCCCTTGCCGCTCTTCCACTGCATCAGGTCGTAAAACTGCCCGTTGGCCAGGGAACCGCCGGCGACATACTTGGTTTTCTTGTCGTCCGCGCCCGGCATGGTGCGCGCATCGGTGTGGCACGTGCCCCAGCAGCCCGCCGCCACGCCGATTTTTACGTCCTTGCCCTTGGAGTCCTTGGCCACCACCTTGCTGTCTTCCAGCATCACGGCAAGCTTGACCGGATTGTCCTTGTCCATTTTCTCGGCGCCGCCCTTGGGCTCTTTCCAGCTGAAACGCAGGTAGAGGTGGGTGCCGTCGTTGGCCGCCTGCACGCTCACCGGGATACTGCCGACATGATTGGCGAGCGGCTTGGGCTCGAGCTTCACCCCTTTCAGTATCTTGTCGGTGTCGATGTCGATCTTCCGGGTTTTTTCATCCTCGTGGCAGCCGATGCAGGTCTCGCCTCTCGACAAGCCCCTGGCTCCACCGTGCTCGGTCCCCTTCATGATCCATTCGAGGCCCGAGGCGCCGGGGTGAAACACCGTCACCTTGCGCGCCTGCGCCTTGCTCCAGTCCGGCGCCGCCAGGGCGGACCCGGCCACGCCGGCCAGCGCCAAGCCCAGTACGGAAGCTGCAATCGAAGTTTTGTTCATGTTCATCTCCTGTCGAAATCTGTTGTGCGAAGCCGTACATTCCGCAATCCCGTATCGCTTAACCGCCAGCCTCCTCTTCCGTCATTCCCTCTGGTTTCTTGTGGGCGATACCCTTGTGACAATCGATGCAGGTCATATTGTCGTTCCTTGCATTTTCATGCTGTTTTGCCGCCCTGCTCTTCTGTTTTTCCACGTCCATGCCATCGAATGTGTGGCAGTTACGGCACTCGCGCGAGTCCGAAGCCTTCATCCGCGCCCACTCGCGCCTGGCGAGCGTGAGCCGCTTGGCCTCGAATTTTTCCACGGTGTCGATGGTGCCCATCACCTTGCCATACAACTCCTTGCTAGCCTGCACCTTGCGAACGATCTTGTGGGTCCAGTCCTTCGGCACGTGGCAGTCGGAGCACACCGCGCGCACGCCGGTGCGATTGGAATAGTGAATGGTCTGTTTGTATTCCTGGTAGACCGTGTTGCGCATTTCGTGACATGAAATGCAGAACGGAAGCGTATTGGTGGCTTCCATGCCTGTGTTGAAGCCGCCCCAGAACAGGATGCCGGCGATGAAGCCGCCTCCCAGCAGGGTCAGAAGTGAAAATTTAACGCTTGGCGAACGCAACTTCGCCCACCACCCTTGTTTTGCCGCCATACGTTTCCCCTCGGCTGAAATTTATAAGGTGGACGGAAGCCGAAACCTCCGTCCGCCGGTTCGGGTTTTAGTAAATGTCGTGCTGGGTGTTCAGGATGTTGAACTTGCCGGTCGGCGTGATCAGCCTCGGATCCTTGATCACGTGTTTCAGCTTGCGGGTCTTGTCATCCATGATCACGATCGCGGACGGCTCGGTCTTGCCCGCCCACAGCGAGAACCACACCTCGTCGCCGGTCGCGTTGTACTCGGCGTGGACTGCGCGCTTGATCGCCTTGGATTCGGGCAGATTGGCCAGCTTGGCGATGTTGATCAGCTCAGGCGCCTTGTCCAGGTTCCTGATGTCGTACACCGTCACCGACTCGGCCAATTCCTGGTCCGGATTCAGCGGCGCATCCGCCCACAGGTTGTGGGACTTTGGATGGGTCTTGACGAACAGCGACCCCGAGCCGTGATTCTTCAGCTCGGCCACCACTTTCCACGCCTGCTTCGGATGCCTGGCAGGGTCCGTGCCAATCACGGAAATCACGTCCGCACCCAGGTGGGAGGTCGCCCATACCGGACCGAACTTGGGGTGCACGAAGTTGGCGCCGCGGCCAGGGTGCGGCTTGGGTTTGGTGTTCACCAGCGCAGCCAGCTTGCCGGTCTTGGTATCGACCACCGCCACCTTGTCGGAAGCATTGGCCGCCACCAGGAAGTAGCGCTTGGTCGAATCCCAGCCGCCGTCATGCAGGAACTTGGCCGACTCGATGGTGGTTTCCTTGAGGTTCTTGATATCGGAGTAATCCACCAGCCTGATCATGCCGGTTTCCTTGATGTTGACCACCCATTCCGGCTTGTCCTCGGTCGCCACGATGGAGGCCACGCGCGGTTCGGGATGGTATTCGCCGTCCACGGTCATCCCGCGGGTCGACATGATCTTCAGCGGCTTGAGCGTATCGCCCTCGGTGATCACATACTGCGGCGGCCAGTAGGAGCCGGCGATCGCGTACTTATCCTCGTAGCCCTTGAACTTGGAGGTTTCCACCGAACGCGCCTCGATGCCGATCTTGATGGTAGCCACCACGGTGGGTTTCTCGAACCACATGTCGATCAGGTCGAGCTTGCCGTCGCGGCCGATCACGTAGACATAGCGGCCGGACTTGGACACGCGCGAAATGTGCACGGCGTATCCGGTTTTCACAATGCCCCAGATCTGCTTGGTGTCGCCGTCGATCAGCGCCACTTCGCCGGAATCGCGCAAGGTCACCGAGAACACGTTTTTCAGGTTGATCTTGTTCATCTGCTTCCTGGGACGGTCTTGCGGCTTGATGACCAGCTTCCAGCTGTCCATCATGTCCTTCATCCCCCACTCGGGCGGCGCATCCGGCGTAATCTGGATGTATTTCGCCATCATCGAGATCTCTTCCTTGGTCAGGATGTCGTCGAAGTTGACCATCCCGCCATCGGTCCCGTAGCTGATGATGTTCTCCAGCCGTGCCTGGTTCAGCTTGAGCGTGTTGACCGGTTCCAGATTCTTGCCCGTCGCCCCCTTGCGCAGAATGCCGTGACAGCCGGCGCAGCGCTCGAAATAGAGCTTGGATGCCGACGCCTTCTGCTCCGCCGACAGGGTTGGCACGTCCGCGGCAAAGGCCGGGGCGAAAGCCCCGACTACCGCCATGGCCAGAATCGACGATGCGGCTTGATAAAGACCCTTCACTTGATTTCCCCTTCTCTTCATTTTCACTTTCCCTTTCAAGAGTTCGCTCGATGAACACCGGCAGGGTCTCCCCCGTTAAGCCAAAACCATGCGCACGTGCTGTGGCCGCCCTTGACCCAAATAGCCCAAATCAAGATCACACGACTTTCTCAATTTAAGATCCGAAAGTATTAATACACACCAGCTTGACAGACCAATAAAGCCTAACCGGGTGGATCAATTGCTGTCAAATCTATGCCTGTTTTCGGCACGCGTCAAGGATGTCTAACTATATTTTTTCTTCCGTGCCTTCGCGTGCGGGCCCATTTCCGTCCAATGCCGGATATCCCGCCTGTCCGGCCCGACATCGACGACAAACACCAGGACGGCCATCTGCCGCCACATCGTCGCGGGAGTTCACCGCGCAAGGCGGCAGCCGATCGAGGCAGTGTTTTGCCAGAACCGGTCGGTCAGGCCGCCACGCAGCACGTCAACGTGTCGCGCAACGTCGCCTCGGACACATCGCCGGTGACCACCGCCTCGCCGAGCTTCTTCAGCAGCACGAAGCGCATTTTCCCGCCCTCGACCTTCTTGTCGTGGCCCATGTATTCCAGATACGTGTCGACGCCCAGGTCCGGCGCCACGTCCGGCAGTTTGGCGGCACGGATCAGCGCGCGGGTGCGCGCCACGTCCGCCTCGGTCAGCCAGCCCATGCGCCGCGAAGTCTGCGCCGCCATCACCATGCCGGCCGCCACCGCCTCGCCGTGCAGCCAGTTGCCGTAGCCCATGCCGGTCTCGATCGCGTGGCCGAAGGTGTGGCCCAGATTGAGAATGGCGCGAATGCCGCCTTCGCGCTCGTCCTCGCCCACCACCTGCGCCTTGATTTCGCACGAACGGTAGATCGCATGGGCGATCGCCGCCGGATCCAGCGCGCGCAGCCGCTCCATGCTGGCTTCCAGCCAGGCGAGGAATTCCACGTCCCGGATCAGGCCATATTTGATGATTTCGGCCAGTCCTGCCGACAGTTCGCGGGCGGGAAGCGTCTTCAGCGTGTCGGTATCGGCCAGCACCAGCTTCGGCTGGTAGAACGCGCCGATCATGTTCTTGCCGAGCGGATGGTTGATGCCGGTCTTGCCGCCCACCGACGAATCGACCTGCGACAAGAGCGTGGTCGGAATCTGGATGAAGGGCACGCCGCGCTGGTAGCTCGCCGCCGCAAAGCCGGTCATGTCGCCGATCACCCCGCCGCCCAGCGCGATCAGCGTGGTCTTGCGCTCGGCGCGGTCGGTCAGGAGCGCATCGAAAATCAGGTTCAGCGTTTCCCAGTTCTTGTAGGCCTCGCCGTCCGGCAGCACCACCTGCGCCACCTTCACCCCGCCGCTCTCCAGCGTTGCCGTCAGTTGCGCCAGGTACAGCGGCGCCACCGTGGTGTTGGTCACGACCATCACGCGCTTTTGCGCCAGATGCGGCAGGATCAGGTCGGCCCGATTCAACAGGCCAGCACCGATGTGGATGGGGTAGGAGCGGTCGCCAAGGTCGACGGTAAGGGTTTGCATGAATTTCGGGCGAGTGAGCGTGACGGTTGATTGTAACCAAAGCTGGACTACTATCGCAGTTGCCGCAGCGGACTTGACCGGGAGCCGGCTACACATTCATGGCGGCACCGAAACGACCGGCATCTTCATTCCGCCGCAGTTCGCAGAAAGATTGAACGGCGATTTCCGCCGTTACCGGAATGGGGGTGCAGGCGTAACCGAAGGCCAACACAAACAGCCAGACCAATGGACCATTTCGACCCCGCACTGATCTCCGTCGTCATGCCCTGCCACAACGCCGCGCCCTATGTGGGCGAGGCGATCGCGAGCGTGTTCGGGCAGCGCTACCCGCAGGTGGAACTCATCGTGGTGGATGACGGCTCGACCGATGGCTCGACCGAAATCCTGCAAGGTCTGGCTGCCGAAAACCCCGAGCGCATCACCCTCAGCTACCAGAACCGCAGTGGCCCTTTTGCCGCGCGCAATGCAGCGCTCGCCCGCGCCAACGGCAACTACATTGCCTTTCTCGACGCCGACGACACCTGGCACCCCGGCGCGCTGCGCCTGATGCACGACGCGCTCGAAACGGTTCCTGCCGATGTCGCCTATTGCGGCTGGCAGGAGATCGGTGTCGCCGCAATCGACCCGAATCCGCAGATCCCGCCCATCCTCGATGCCCGCGAAGCGGCCAGCCATTTCCTCGAGCACGAGCCCTGGCCGATCAACAACACGCTGATTCGCCGCCCCCTCATCGACGAGCTGCGAGGATTTTCCGAGCGCACGCCCACCGCAATGGACCACGACCTGTGGCTGCGGATGCTGGCGCGCCAGCCCCGCCTCGTGCGCGTTCCCGACGCGCTGGCGTTGCATCGCTGCCATCCGCACAGCCATTCCCGCATCCCGCGCTGGCGACAGGTGTTCGATGCCGTCGCCGTGCGCCAAGACTTTGCCCGGAACCATCCCGAACTGATCGCTCCCATCACCCCCGCCCGCCTCAATGAACTGCTCTACGACCCCCTGCTGCGCGAGGCCTATCGCTGCCACTGGCGCAACGACACCGAATCCGCCCGCCGCCTGTTCCGCCGCGCATTCCGCAGGGCCGACTGGAAGGCCGGCGATCTCAAGCACCTCATCGCCAGCCTGCTGCCGGCGCCGCTCTATCGCAACCTGGTGGATTTCGTCACGCGGCGGCGCAGCGTCCGCATCTGAGACGGCGCTACGAGTGCAATCCAATACATCTGGCGTGTTACCCCCACAATGCAAAGCTATGTCACTGTTGAAGTTATGTTTTGCCCCCTCTGATGAAGCCCCTACCCTGCAGCATCCCGAGGCGGCCCCTGTAGGAGCGGCTTCAGCCGCGATGCGGGCGGTAGCCCGCAAAGGTGGCGCGGCAAGACCCTGGCGAGCATTTGCTCTTTGCGCCTTGCGGCGCATCGCGGCTGAAGCCGCTCCTACAGGGCTGGCCGACACCAACAAATAAC
>JAJPEP010000038.1 GCA_021166845.1 Thiobacillus sp. | reverse complement strand
GGTCGTGGCGCAGGCCGGCAGCATCGGCTTCGTCGGATTGATGGTGCCGCATGCCCTGAGAAAGCTGGGGTTTGCCGGCCACCGCGTGCTGCTCCCCGCCTGCGCGCTGGCCGGCGGCAGCCTGCTGGTGCTGGCCGACGCGCTCGCGCGCACCGTGATCGAGCCGCGCGAACTGCCGGTGGGCGTGCTCACCGCGCTGCTCGGGGTGCCGATGATGTTGTGGCTGTTGCGCAGGCCGTGAATACGGCAGGATGGGGCGCGGACACACACCCGGAAACATTGTGTACTCTTGCACGTATATACTGGAATAACCCCATGAAAACCGCCAAAGTCTTCAAGCAAGGGAACAGCCAGGCCGTGCGACTGCCCAAGGAATTCCGTCTGACCGAGGACGAAGTCGAAATCCGCCGCGAAGGCGAAACAATTGTGCTGTTGCCCAAGTCATCGACTCGCTGGCGGCATGTCCGTGCCTGCCTGGGCAAATTCAAGGGCGAACTCGAACGCAACCAACCCGCGCAACCCGACCGGCGGGATTGGTAAGCATGGCCTGGCTGCTGGGCCAAACAAAGATCACCTGGAAAGGGCTTACGCATGAATCGCTTTGATCGCATCACTGTCAACCCTGCGCTCGTGAACGGGCAACCTTGTATTCGAGGTATGCGCCTCACCGTCAAACGCGTAGTCGAGGCTGTGGCCTTGTATCCGAACCGGGATGAGCTGTTTCTTGAGTACCCGGAACTAGACGCGGAGGATGTGCGCCAGGCGCTGGATTTCGCAGCGTGCAACCTGGATGACAGCGTGATTCAAGTCGAAGCGGCATGATCAAGGTCTTGCTCGACCAGGGCTTGCCGCGCACGGCGGCAGGCCTGTTGCGGGAGATTGGCTGGGACGTGCAACACGTGAGCGAGCGCGGTATGTCCCAGGCTGAAGATGCTGCAATCATTGCCATGGCACGCCAGGAACAACGGATCGTCGTGACGCTGGATGCCGACTTTCATGCCCTGCTTGCGGTTTCCGGGGCAAAAGGGCCTTCGGTGGTGCGGATCCGCTCGGAAGGACTGAAGGCTACTCAGATCGCGGCGTTGTTACAGCGGGTTTTCGACGCTGCGGGCAACGAGTTGGGCCATGGCGCAATGGTTACGGTCCTGGACGGAAAGATACGTATCAAACACTTGCCCATCATCAAGTGACAGCCAGTGCGGAAGCCCCGAGGATTTTCTCAAGGAGATCAAAACATGAGCGCATTGACCCTACGCCTGCCCGACGACAAGCACGAACGCCTGCGCGCCCTGGCGCAAAGCCGCGGCACCAGCGTCAATCGTTTGCTGGATGAAGTGACAACGCTGCTGCTGGCGGAATTCGACGCGGAAACCCGGTTCCGCCTGCGCGCCCAACGGGGAACAGGCAAAACTGCGCGCGGCCTCGATTTGTTGAACAAGGCTGCGGGTAAATAGCCAACCCAAACGAGCGGGACAAGGACAATTATGAAACGCCAGTACCTCGGGGATTCCAAAGACAGCTTCAAGTGGGACTATCTCGACTCGCTTGTAGAGGCGCTTGGGTACAACCGACTCAAAGTAGCCTGGATGATGACGTCTGACGATCAAGGTCCGGATGGGAAGACCTCACCAGAGCGCTTTCCTGCGCGGCCAGAGATATTGGATTTGTGCAACCGGCTTCGTTCATGCCGAAACCCCGACTTGTTACATGAGCTTCCAAGCATTACGCGCGCAAACTATTCGGTCGATTTTCACAAACCTGACCACCTGTTTGATGACCGCAACCGCAACACGTATTTTTCGAGCATCGAACTTGACCCATTCCAAGTTTTATTCCTTGATCCGGATAATGGATTCGAGCCCGAAAAGAGTTACTCGGATAAGCACGTTCGCTACGCAGAAGTCGAAAGCCTCATCGGTAAAGCGCCGATGAACTCCGTCATTACAGTATTTCAGCACCACCGGAGACGGAAATTTCCTGAAGATTTCTCGCGCATCCGCGAGCGACTCCCACTTGGATACGCCACAGCGATTTACTGGCACTCCTTGATGTTTGTCAGCCTGTCTTCGCAGCCCGAGACGATTGAGCGTATCGCCGAGATCAATCGGGACTATGCACAGAACCTAGCCGGTAAAGTCAACGCCATATGGCGCAGCATCTAAGCACTCAAAACCTCTCGCTCCTCGTTGACTCCCGAACGCTGATTAACACGCTCGACCTCGCGCTCGAACCCGGCGAAGTCCTCGGCATCCTCGGCGCCAACGGCGCCGGCAAGTCGACCCTGCTCACCGTGCTGGCCGGCCTCGCCGCTCCTGCGCAAGGACAGGTCTTGCTCGACGGCCAGCCGGTGACCGGGCTGCCGCCGCTCACCCGCGCGCAGCACATCGGCCTCTTGCCGCAGGGCGACGAGGGCGGCTTCTTCGGCAGCGTGGCCGACTTCATCGCGCTCGGGCATTTCCCGTTCGGCGGGCCGCTGCCCGATCTGGCGCCGCAGCTTGCCGCCTGGGAGCTGACCGACCTCGCCCGCCGCCCGCTCGCCACGCTGTCCGGCGGCGAACGCCAACGAGCGCGGCTGGCGCAGCTGGCGGTGCAGGCGCCGTGCATCGCCCTGCTGGACGAACCACTGACGCATCTCGACCCCGCGCACCAGGCCCGGCTACTGGCGTGGGCGCGCGGCGAGGCGGATGCCGGACGCAGCGTGGTGCTGACGCTGCACGACCCCAACTGGGCGGCCTGCCACTGCGACCGCCTGCTGTTTCTCTTCGGCGACGGGCGCTGGCGGCTGGGCGGCCCCGCCGAACTGCTCACCCCGGCATCACTCGAAGCCCTGTACGGCCCCGGCACGGCGGCGCTGTGGCGGCAGAAGGGCTGAACAAAGCCGGCTGAAAAGGCGCTTGACCCAGCCTGTATAATCGCGATCTGTCCCGCATATAACCGCCCCCGCGCACCCCATGATTCGTCGCTTTATCAACAAAGTATTTGGCCGCACGTCACGCGCCTCCGGCTCCGGTGCAAAGATTCTGCCGCAGGCCGCCCACGGCATCCGCCGCGACCAGCTCGACGACTGCGCGCTGAAAACCTGCGAGACGCTGGCGCAGGCGGGATACAAGGGCTACCTCGTCGGCGGCGCGGTGCGCGACCTGCTGCTGGGCAAGACGCCCAAGGACTTCGACGTCGCCACCGATGCCACGCCGGAGGAAGTGCGGCGGCTGTTCCGCCGCTCGCGCATCATCGGGCGGCGCTTCCAGATCGTGCATGTGATGTGCGGCCGCGTCACCATCGAGGTCACCACCTTCCGCGCCAACGGCCAGAAGGAAGCCGATGAGGAAGACGAGCGGCCGACCGACGAGCACGGCCGCCTGCTGTCCGACAACGTGTTCGGCAACATGGCGGACGACGCCGCGCGCCGCGACTTCACCATCAACACGCTGTATTACGACCCCCTGAGCGAGGAAGTGCACGACTATTTCGGCGGCGTGGCCGACTGCAAGAAGCGCGTGCTGCGCATGATCGGCGACCCCGAGACGCGCTTCCGCGAAGACCCGGTGCGCATGCTCCGCGCCGCGCGCTTTGCCGCCAAGCTCGATTTCCACATCGACCCCGATACCCGCCGGCCGGTCGCCACGCTGGCGCCGCTCTTGGCCAACATTCCCCGCGCGCGCATCTTCGACGAGGCGCTGAAACTGCTGATGTCGGGCCACGCGCTGCGCGGCGTCCATCAGCTGCGCGCCGAGGGCCTGCACCACGGCATGCTGCCGCTGCTCGACACCATCCTGGACGACACCACCGGCGAGCGCTTCATCACCGCCGCGCTGAAAACCACCGATGCGCGCATCGCGCAGGACAAGCCGGCCTCGCCGGCCTTCCTGTTCGGCACCCTGCTGTGGCCGCAGGTGCTGCAGCGCTGGCGCGCGCTCGAGGCCGCCGGCGAAAAGCCGCAGCCCGCCCTGTTCCTGGCGATGGACGAGGTGCTCGACGCGCAGCGCGGCCAGCTCGCCATCCCGCGCCGCTACGACGGCATGATCAAGGAAATCTGGGCGCTGCAGCCGCGCTTCGAACAGCGCGGCGGCCAGCGCCCGTTCCGCCTGCTGGAGCATCCGCGCTTCCGCGCCGCCTACGATTTTCTGCTGCTGCGCGCCGAATCCGGCGAGGTCGATGCCGAACTCGGCGACTGGTGGACGCGCTTCCAGGAGGTTGGCGACGACGAGCGCGCCGCCATGCTGCTGGCCGACAGCGCGCCCAAGCCGCGTCGCAAGCGCCGTCGCAAAAAGCCGGGCGAAGCCGCCGGCGAGGCGCCGCCCACATGAGCGTGATCGCCACCATCGGGCTGGGGGCGAACCTCAACGACCCGGCGGCGCAGGTGGAATACGCGCTGGCCGAGCTCGACCGCCTGCCCGGCACCCGCCTGCTCGCACGTTCCTCGCTGTATGCCTCGGCGCCGGTCGGCTACGTCGACCAGCCCGATTTCATCAACGCGGTGGCGCAGGTGCAAACCTCGCTCGCGCCGCGCGCGCTGCTCGCCGCGCTGCTGGACATCGAACACCGCCACGGCCGCGAGCGCAGCTTCCGCAACGCGCCGCGCACGCTCGACCTCGACCTCCTGCTGTACGGCGACGCACATTTCCACGAAGAAGGCCTGACGCTGCCGCACCCGCGCATGACCGAACGCGGCTTCGTGCTGCTGCCGCTGCTGGAAATCGCCCCCGATGCAACGATCCCCGGCCGCGGCCGCGCCGCCGACTGGCTCGATGCATGTTCGGATCAAAGCGTGTTTCCCCTCCCGCCTGCCGCTGCCGCCGTCAACGCATGAGTCTTTCCCGTTACCGCTACGTCGTCGTCGAAGGCCCGATCGGCGCCGGCAAGACCAGCCTCACCCACAGGCTGGCCGAGCGCATGGGGGCCGACACTCTGCTGGAAAACGCCGGCGACAATCCCTTCCTGCCGCGCTTCTACCAGGAGCCCCGACGCTACGCGCTGCCGACGCAGCTGCATTTCCTGTTCGACCGCACGCGCCAGCTGCGCGACCTGGCGCAGGGCGACCTGTTCCGCGCCGGCACGGTGTCGGATTTCCTGATCGACAAGGACATGCTGTTCGCGCGACTGAACCTTGACGACGACGAGTTCGAGCTGTACCAGAAGGTGTACGCCGACCTCGCGCCGCAGGCGCCGACCCCGGACCTGGTGATCTACCTGCAGGCGCCGATCGACGCGCTGCAGGAACGCGTCAGGCGGCGTGGCGTGGACTTCGAGCGCGCCATGGATGCGGGCTACCTGCAGCGCCTGGCCAACAGCTACAGCGAATTCTTCCATCGCTACGAGGCCGCCCCCCTGCTCATCGTCAACACCGGCAACCTCAATTTCGCGCAGAGCGAAGCCGACTTCGAACTGCTGGTCGAACGCATGAGCAAGATGCGCGGCCCGCGCGAATTCTTCAACCGGGCTGCGTGAATGAAAACCACCCTGTCCACCCTCAAGGCGATGCGCGAACGCGGCGAAAAGATCGCCGTGCTCACCTGCTACGACGCCAGCTTCGCGCGCGTGCTCGACGCTGCCGGGGTCGACGTGCTGCTGGTCGGCGATTCGCTCGGCATGGTGATCCAGGGCCATGCCTCGACGCTGCCGGTGAAGCTTGCCGAAATGACGTATCACACGCGCTGCGTCGCCGCCGGCGCCGGGCGCGCCTTCATCGTCGCCGACCTGCCCTTCGGCAGCTACCAGCCCTCGCCCGAGCGTGCGTTTGCCGCGGCCGCACGGCTGATGGCGGCGGGCGCGCACATGGTCAAGCTGGAAGGCGGCGCGGTGATGGTCGACACCGTTGCCTTCCTGACCCGGCGCGGCATTCCGGTGTGCGCGCACCTCGGCCTGTTGCCGCAGTCGGTCAACCAGATCGGCGGCTACCGGGTGCAAGGGCGCGAGGACGCTGCCGCGGCACAACTGGTCGCCGACGCGCGCGCGCTGGAGGCGGCCGGCGCCGGCCTCATCGTGCTGGAAATGGTGCCGGCCGCGCTGGCAAAAACAGTCACCGAGGCGCTCACCATCCCCACCATCGGCATCGGCGCCGGCGCCGACTGCGCCGGCCAGGTGCTGGTGCTGTACGACATGCTGGGCCTGTACCCGCGCGCGCCGAAATTCTCGAGGAACTTTCTGGCCGGTGCCGACAGCATCGAGGCCGCCGCGCGCGCCTACGTCGCCGCGGTGAAGGACGGCAGCTTCCCGTCCGCCGAACACGCGTTCTGATGCAGGTTTTCCATACCGCCGCCGAACTGCGCGCGGCGCTCGCCGGGCACACCGGCGCCGCGTTCGTGCCGACCATGGGCAATCTTCACGCGGGGCATGTGTCGCTGGTCGAACTGGCGAAACAGTCTGGCCAGCCGGTGGTGGCGAGCATTTTCGTCAACCCGCTGCAGTTCGGCGCCGACGAGGATTTCGAACGTTACCCGCGCACCCTGGATGCCGACTGCGACAAGCTCGCTACCGCCGGCTGCGACCTGGTGTTCGCGCCCGACGCCGCCGAGATGTACCCGGTGCCGCAAACCTTCACCGTGCAGCCGCCCGACAGCCTGGCGAACGACCTGTGCGGCGCGTTCCGACCCGGCCATTTCAGCGGCGTCGCCACCGTGGTGCTGAAGCTCTTCAACCTGGTGCAGCCGCGCGTGGCGGTGTTCGGCAAGAAGGACTTCCAGCAGCTGCTGGTCATCCGTGAACTGGTGCGGCAGTTCAACCTGCCGATCGAGATCGTGGCGGGCGACACTTTGCGCTGCGCCGACGGCCTGGCGATGAGTTCGCGCAACGCCTATCTCGGCGCATCCGAGCGCATCCAGGCCACACAGCTGCAGCGCGAACTCGCCGCCGTCGCCGCGGCCGTCCAGGCGGGCGAACGCGACTTCGAGGCGCTCACCGCCACCGCCGGCCGCCACCTGAAAATGGCGGGCTGGCGGGTCGATTATGTCGCGCTGCGCGATGCCGCGACGCTCGCGGCGCCCACGCCCGGCAGCGCCCGGCTGGTGGTGCTGGGCGCGGCCTGGCTGGGGAAAACCCGGCTGATCGACAATATCGAGAGCGCCTTGGGCAATTCGGCCTGAGGTTTTATAATGGATGTCCCTTTTTTGTTTGTGAGGGCGCCGTCATGCAAAGAACGATGCTCAAGTCCAAGCTGCACCGGGCGACCGTCACGCACTCCGAGCTGCATTACGAAGGCTCGTGCGCCATCGACGAAACCCTGCTGGACGCGGCCAACATCCACGAGTACGAGCAGATCCAGATCTACAACGTCACGAACGGCGAGCGCTTCACCACCTATGCCATCCGTGCCGAACGCGATTCCGGAATCATCTCGGTGAACGGCGCGGCCGCGCACAAGGCCAACCCGGGCGACCTCGTCATCATCGCGACCTACGCGACGTACAACGAACTGGAACTGGCGCGCTACGCGCCCGAACTGGTGTACGTCGACGGGAACAATCGGATCATGGACACGCGCCAGGCGATCCCGGTGCAGGCCGCCTGAGGCGGATTGCACGCCACAGCAAAGGCCGGGAAATCCCGGCCTTTTTCATTCGCTTCGACTTCCAGCGTCCTCCCGAACGGCCTCACGGGGACCCGGGGCCGACGATTTCCACAGTTCCGGTTGATAAGCCTGTGGATAAGCGCCCAGGGCCAACACGCAGCGTCAGTATGGTCTAGTGTTCAAAAGTTGGGCAGCCGTCCAGGCGCGTTGATACGCCGCGCTGCATCCCTTGCCGGATCGACACCCGGGGGCCGGCCGCGCTCCGGGCCTCGCAGGCAGCACGACCCAGGGCCGCCCTTGTGGATATCGTGGGCGTCACCGGCCTGGATACAGGGCGGCGGCCGCGGACTCAGCGCCGGTTCCTGCGAAGCGCACGCGCGGCAAGCCCCACGAATGCGGCGATGAGCAGCCACTTGGCAGATGCCGCGACGCCGGCCGCAAGGTAGAGCGCCGGAGCGACAGGGGTGGAGGCATGCAGGAAAACCAGTTGCAGGGCATTCTCGATCGCATCCGCGGCGGCGCCGGCAGGCAGCGCCGCCGCAAGCAGCGACTGCACCCGCCGCGTGAAATCCCGGAACAGCCCGGTCCGGGTTGACAGCAAGTAACCCAGCGCCCCGTAGCACGCGAGGAAGGGAAAATCGATCGCGAAGTGCGCCCTGAATCGCGCCACGCCCGCGTCCTGCCAGGCGTCCAGGACCCGCCTGAACGCCGCCTCCGTGAAGGTGAACTGGATGGCCGGGATGCCCGGATCCAGCGGCGCGGTGTAGAGCGCCATCGCGGCGAAGAGCAACACGGTCGCTGCCGCCAGGACGCGAACGGCTCGCATGGCCCGGGTCCGGCGCGAGCCTAGACGAGCTTCCAGATCCCGGCGTTGTATTCCTGCATGGTGCGGTCGGTCGAGAAGTGGCCGCTCGACGCGGTGTTGAGGATGCTCATGCGCGTCCAGTGTTCCGGGTCCTGCCAGGCCTGCGCCACCCGTTCCTGCGCGTCGACGTAGCTGCGGAAGTCGGCCAGCACCATCCAGGGATCGTGCGGGCTCAGCATGGCCTCGATGATCGGGTCGAAGATCCCGGGTTCCCACAGGTTGAAGTGGCCCGACTGCAGCAGCTCGATCACGTCGCGCAGCTCGGGGTCGTTTTCCACGTAGGAGTGCGGATGGTAGCGCGGGCGCAGTGCCTCGACTTCCTCCGCCCTGAGCCCGAACAGGAAAAAGTTGTCCGCGCCGACCGCCTCGAGGATCTCGATGTTGGCGCCGTCGTAGGTGCCGATGGTGACCGCGCCGTTCATCATGAACTTCATGTTGCCGGTACCCGAGGCCTCCTTGCCGGCGGTCGAGATCTGCTCGGACAGGTCGGTCGCGGGGGCGATGATCTCCATGCTGGTCACCCGGTAGTTCGGGAGGAAGGCCATCCTCAGGCGGCCGTCGACGTCGGGGTCGCCGTTGACCACGTCGGCCACGCTGTTGACGAGCTTGATGATGCGCTTGGCCATCGCGTAGCCCGGCGCCGCCTTGCCGCCGATCAGGACGCAGCGGTCGGCCCAGCCGTCGAGCCGGCCGCGGTTGAGGCGGTTGTAGAGATG
>JAJPEP010000108.1 GCA_021166845.1 Thiobacillus sp. | reverse complement strand
CGCCACGGTCGGCGCAAAGCGCTTCTCGGTCCAGACGCTGCTGTTGTCGGTCCACAGCGAGAAGTCGTTCTGGGTGCCGCTGGCCACCTGGGTCCAGGTGCCCGTTCCGGGTGTCTGAACTTCCACCACCCACGCGGCGGGGCGGTAGTTGTTGACCGCCATGAGCGCGATCCGGTCTACTGCCTGCGGCGTGCCGAAGCTGTAGGTGAACGCCGCGCCGGCATCGGTTTTGCCGATCCAGCCGGCACTGTCTATGGTGGTCGCGCCGTCTCGCAATGCTTCGGGCGGGTAGGCGCTCGTGTAGTAGTCGCCCGTGGTGCCGAGCCCGGTTCCGGTCAACGGGGCGAGATTTTGGGCGTCTTGCAATGCACCGACCGCCGCCGTCACGCTGCCGAGGCCGTCTTGCAGATAGGCGATCTGGGTTGCGCCGGGGGCGTTCGTCGTGCCGGTCAGCCGCAGCAGCGGGTTGTCGATGCCGGCGCCGTGGACGTAGGCTGCCTGAGGCATGCCGTTGATGCTGCCGCTCCATTCGGCGTGAATCGCATTACCATCGTAGAGGTAGCTCGTCGTCGCGCCGCCGCTGGTCTTGCTGATCCTTCTGCCGCTGTCGTCGTAGACGTAGCTCTCTGCGATGGCGCCGCTTCCGGTCCGCGTCGCCGTGACCAAGTGATCGAGCGCATTCCACACCAAAGCGAGGGTGGTGGCGCCAGTGCCGCTGGCGGTGCAGTCGGTGGCAGTCTTGGTAGCGCTCGTGCCTTCGCATAGTTTGACCATATGCCCATCGGCATCATGGACGGCTGCGCCGATCAGGGTACCGGTGTCGGAGCCGCTTCTGATCTCGGCGAGTTGCTGCGCGGCGTCATACAGATAGGCCGTGGTTTGCCCGGATTTCGTTTTGCTGCGCCGGTTGCCGAAGATGTCGTAAGCGTAGGTCTCGGCTGTGCCGTCGCTGGCGCTGGTGAGGCGATCGAGGTTGTCGTAGGCATAGCTCCAGGCCTTGCTGACGCCATTGATATCTTCGATCTGGCTGGATCGTCTTCCCTGGTTGTCCAGGGTGTAGAGGTAGCTGGACAGTACGGTGGTGTTGAACAGGTTCTGTTTCTGTTTGAGATTGCCGTCCTCGAACCAGGTCTGGGTGGTTCTGAGTCCGGAGTTCAGCCGCCGCTCAACCAGCCGTCCACCGGCATCCCAGGTGAAGGCGATGGTCTCGCCGTTGGGCGCGGCGATGCTCGAAAGCCGCCCCACCGCATCGTAGGAGAAGCTGGCGACGTGGCCGTCGGAATCCGCCACCCGTGCCAGACGGCCGCCCGGCGTCCAGGTGTAGACGAGTTGCTTGTTACCTCGAGAGTCGGCGACGCTCGCCAGCCGTTTGGCGGCGTCGTAGCTGTAATCGTAGGCGACGACGGTCTGGTTGCTGCCGTTCTTGGTTTCAGTGCGGGTGATGAAGCCGAGGACGTCGCGGGTGTAGGCGACGGTCTGACCATTGGCCCCAGGCACGCTCTTCTGTTTGATGAGGCCCTGGGTTTCACCGGGCTGACCTTTGACACCGTAAGCATAGGTGATGGACTGAGCGGCCACGGCCTGTACGGGTGTCTGGCTGGATACGAGTTGGTTGTGGACGTTCCAGGCCCAACGCCAGGTATTGCCGTTCTGGTCGGTTTCGGTCACTTTCCTGCCGAAGTCGTCATAGGTGCGGGCGAGCTGTTTCTTGATGGCGACGCCGTCAAGCACGCAGGTCTTGCTGGCGGTGTCGGTGGTGGCACCGGCCCAGATTTCCTTGACGTCGCCAAGTGCGGTGTAGACGGTGCAGGTGACGGGGCGGCTGGGGTCGCTGGCGCTGTTCTGCGGGCCGACCTCGCGGGTGAGGCGGCCGAGTTCATCGTAGAAGCGGTAGCTGTCTCTTGTACTGCCGTCGGCGGCAAGGGCGTTGAGCTGGGTCGGCCGGCCGGCGCCGTCGTAAGCGGCGATTTCGACGGCTCGTCCTTGCGTCTGCCCGCTGACTTTGGGCAGGGTGGTGCGCTTGAGGCGACCATCCTGGGCGGCGTGATGGTATTCGTAGCTGGTGGCGAGACTGTTAGGGTCGGTACTACTGCGCGGGCGGCCGGCGGCGTCCAGCGCGAGGCTGACGCGCCGGCCGGCCTGGTCGTAAGCGCCAGTGATTCTCCCCATCGGGTCGCGGTCGAAGCCGATGCTGTAGCCGTCGGCTTCGGTGACTTGGCTGACGCGGCCGAGCGGGTCGTACTGGGTGAGGGTGGCGTTGCCGGCGTAATCCACCTTCCGGTCGAACTGGTCCAGATCGTCCCAAGTGGCGTAGTGGCCGTCCAGATACGCCCCGGCTATGGTCAGGCCGACCATGAGCGGGTTGCCGTTGGCGTCGTAGACGGTATCCCACTGGTGGCCGCGGCCGTCGGGTGTCTTGATCGCGCGGTCGAGGGCGTCGTACTGGGTGTCGGCGGCATACCAGTTGGCGTCGGGGCCGCGCGTCATGCGGCCGAGGCTGTCGTACTGGAAGTCGCTGTAGGTGTCGGTCTCGAGGCTGGCGGGGGTGCCGTCGAGATCGCCGCGGCGGGTGAGGCTGACGACGTCGAGCTTGCTGGTGTCATACGCCGTTTCCAGGCTGGGGCCGGTGCCGGTCGTGGCGTCACCGAGCACCGCCGTGGTCCAGTCGCGCAGGGATCTGGTCTTGACCGGGTTGCCGACCGAATCCGAGGCGTATTGCGTCCAGGCGACGATGTCGCCGTTGGCGGGTTTGGTGTCGGCGACGGGGGTGACGCCGTTCCGGACGCGAATAACGTCGGTGAGCCGGCCATGGGCGTCGTAGCGGTTCAAGGTCCAGTTGTCGTCAGCGTCCTTGACGCGCTGCGGCTGGCCGTATTGGTTGATGTCACGGTACTGGATCGTGCGGGTGCTGGGCAGAGTGATTTCGCTCAAGTTGCCCAAGGCGTCGTAGGCATAGTTGGTGGTCATGCCCTGTGGGTCGGTTTGGGTGAGGCGCAGATGGGTGCGGCCGGCGGTTGGGTCGTAGCTGTATTGGGTTTCGGCGCCGGCTTCGTCGGTGATGGTCAGGGGGTTGCCGTTGGCGTCGAAGAGATAGGTCCGCGTATTGCCAAGTGCGTCGATCTGCCGCGCTTCGCGCCGAAACTCGGTCCAGGCGAAGGTGGTGGCGTGATTGTCCTTGAGGGTGCCGTCGGTGCCGAACGGGATGTGGCGGAAGACGCGGCCGTTGGCGTAGTACTCGAAGCGCATGCCGTTGCCGCGCGGCAGGGTGTATTGCTTCATGGCGTGGGCTAGCTTGGCGCCGTCGAGGCTGCTGTAGTATTGGTAGGCGACGGCGGGCTGGCTGCCGGCCACGGCCAGGGGGTTCTTGAAGCTGACGAGGTCGCCGTTAGCGTCGTACTGATACTGCCAAGTTCGTCCCGTCCAGTCCTGAATCTGCGAAATGCGGTTGGCCGTATAGCCGAATGTCAGGTCGCGACCCAGAGCATCGGTAATCTTGCAGACATAGGTGCCGGCGCAGCCGGCAATCGGCGCGTAGGAAAGCGTGAGCGTGTTGCCGTTACGGTCAGTGACGGACAGGAGTCGGGCCTTGAGGCCGGTGTCGCTCGTACCCGCATTGATGCTCTCGAAGACGTACTGCATGCCGCTGCGTTCGACGAGCTGATATTTGCCGTCGGACAAGCGCGTGAGGCTGGCGTAGATGCCTGCCGTGCCAGCGAACGTAGCGCCAGCGCTGACGTTGCCGCTGGCGTGGTTGGCGGTGGAGAAGAAGCGTTCGCCGCCGGTGCCGTCGGTCCACGAGACTTTGGCGACGCCACCCTCGACGCCATAGAAGCGCAGGACGTGGTTGAAGCTGTGGGTCCAGCCATAGCCGAGAGGGCCATCTTTGGCGCCTTTGCTGTTGTACCAGCGCTCGAACACGATAGGCAGACTTCCCCTTCCCTTGATTGCGATGTCGCGCTCGCTGTGGATGAGGTTGCCGGTGACCATGTTGACGGGGTCGCCGGCCACACTGGTGCCTGTGCCAAAGCCCAGTGCAGTCTGGTATCCGTTCTGGCCGGCTAGCTGGGCGAAGGTGGGGGCGTAGGGGTCGGCGATGATGCCGGTGCCGAGCGATGGGTTATAGAGGCTGCCAAGCGGATCCGCCACTCCATAGCCGCCGTAGGCGGTACCTGGGGCACTGCCCGTGCCTGAGCTGCCGGTCGATTCCGCGGAAGGTTCGACGGTAACACTGCCGGAGTGCCCACCGATAATGAAGCTGAGATGAGATGTCTCGGTGGAAGATAATTTCTCCCCATAGAAGATATAGCCCTTCCATCCAGTGACATCCGGATATTGGATCAGTCGGCGCGGAAGGCTTATCTTGAAACCATTGTTGACGGTATTTTCAATATTGCCGACGACACTCGCAGAGTAGTTGGTATCGGCCGGGTTGGTATTGAGTGCACTATTGGAGCAAGTGTTGGTGAGTTTGCATTTCTGGTTGTTCCAGTCGGTGCTGTTATTGATCTGCAGGATTTCAATGTTCTGCTCATTGGCGAATTGCAGGCCGCGTGTGGTGGAGACGGCATCCAGGTTCGCTATTTCTTGCCAGATGTAAGCTTCGTAAGCAGAAGAGGCGTAACCACCCAGCTTGAAAGCACGCTTGTCCGAGCTGTTCGGCGTGTCGAGCCGAGAACCGCTATAGACAGGCCCGCCAGGCCAGTCGGTGAGAAAGCCCTTGCGGTAAATTCCATAGGGCAGATCGAACAGATAGTTGACCTTGACCTGAGCGGAGGTCAGGCCAAGGCCAATGCCGCTTGTACCGGATTCACCGAAGAGCTCGCCTGCCCGTTTGTATGCATCGGCTGTATAGCGGCTGTACTTGCTGGCGGCAATATTAAGGAATTCACCTTCGATGCCGTCGCGATCTGCATTAACGTTACTGTTATTGGCCTGCACGTTGGCCAACAGTTGCGCCGAGCGCTTGGTGAGGTAGGTGTCGGAGGTGTGGTGGGCGTAGGCATGCAGAGCGTGCAGGTTGGCAGCTTGGATACCAAGGCTGAATGCATCGTTTACAGTCGCGTACGTATCGAGTTCCCCCAGAACCACCTTCATGTATAGCGCGTTGTCGATCGAACATAGCGTTGTGGTGCCGCTCCCTGCATCCTTGACCTGTTCCACACCCTCCAGCTTCAGAACCGGCACCATATTCACCGTATTCGAACAAGTCGGCTGAGCACCAGGGTCGACCGCGTTAAACCATGTATCGAAGGCGATCTGGTCGCCAGCTGTCGCACCCTTGAAAGAGAGTGTCAGGCGCTTGGTGGCCAAATCAACGAGGTTGAAGGTTTTCTGGTTGAGCAGATTGCCAGCCAATGGATCGGACGTAGCGCTCTTGTTGCGCACAGCCACTTCCAGTCGATAACGGTGGCGCTCCGGCAGTACTGCGGTTTCGGCCGAGCCACCCACCGTACCGTCCCAGCTGGTGTATTGCAGCACTTCATAGGGCGGCACGATGGGCAGGATGTCGAAGTGCTGGCGCTTAGTCTCGGCCTTGTAGGGAACGTCTTCGAGCGTGTTGTTGGCGTAATTTGGCGCTTTAGTCTTGGCATGCGCCTCGACCTCGCTTTCGAAAGCTTCCTGCGGCAGGCGGTAGTTGCCGTTGGCATCGAGCCGGCTAGCCAGCCAGTTTCCGTAGTTGAAATCGAAGCTACCGTCGACGTTGATGCCAGCCTGATAGCGCCGGTCCTTGTAGGAGGGGTCGAGCGGCACCCAGCGGTGGCCGGAGTCGTCGAGCCCGGTACCGCGATAAGCAGTGTAGGGTAAACAAGCCTCGACCCAAACGTGAGCAAAGACGATACCTGTACCATCGGTATAGTAAGTCGCCGCGGGATTACCGTTGGTGGCCAAGACTGAGGCGGCGGCCTGTGCACTCTTGGCCCCGATCCAGCGCGCGCCGCGCCCGTCTGCGCTCAACGCGGCATTGTCCAGCACGGCGATGTTGCCGCGCACGTAACGCACCGGAATGTTGGACACGCGTAGCAGCGCGGCCAGCAGGCTGGCCTGGTCGGTGGCGCCACCCGACTTGCTCCAGAGGGTGGCGACCGCGCCTTTCATGGAGCCGTAGTAAGGCTCGAACCTGATGTTCTGGTTAACCCACTCGAACATACGGACCGGGTTGTAATCGAGTTGCTTGGCCAGCGCAACGATATCGGGATGGGTAAGGGGCGCTTCGGCGGTGTTGGCAAGATCGGCCGCAGTGTAGCCGCAAGCGGCCGCCTCGGCCGGTGTGTCGCGCAGCGCCGTCTTGATGAAACCATCGCGCGGGGCGACCTGAATGAAGCCATCACGGCTGGCGATCCTCTCCTGCATCAGCCAGTAGGCGTCGGCGACGAAATGCGGGACGGACTTGGCGGCCGGCAGATTCATCGGCTTAATCGCTTTGGCTTGACGGACGTTAGGCTGTGGCAGGGGAATGACCGGTCTGGCTGCGAGCCAGCCTTTGATGCGACTGGCGACACGTTTGGCGCGAACATCGAGATTAGTGCTATCGGCCTTGGAGAGGTCATCCATGTCCTGGGTAATGGCATTGAAGCGAGTAAGCAGCTTCTGCTTGAAATTCAATGCCTGATCCGCTTCTGCAAACTGCCCACGCACTCTTAAGGTTTCCGCTTCGCGATCAAGGCGAGACAGCAATTCGTCGCGCAGGGTAAGCATCTCCTGCCGCTTGGCGGCGGCTTCGGCACGGCGGCTGGAAAGTTCGTTCCGCACGTCGGCATCCTGGGCGCTTTTCTTGCCGATCTGCGCGGCGGAACGTTCGCCCTGGCCGGCCAGTTCCAATTCCTCTTGCAGATGGCGATCCAGCGCTTCCACTATCGGATCCGGATGCCCACGCTGTCCGTCGCGCACCGCCTGCACGGCTTGCGCTGGCAAGGGCGCGACATCCTTGTGGGGCGCGGCGATCGCTGTAAAGGCCGCAAGGCTCATGACGGCAGTCAGAATCAGGCGACTCAGAGTCTGGCAAGACATGGGTGGCTCCCTTGATGATCTTTTCTTGTGTGATACAGGTGTGTATGTCAGGCGGCGCGCACGGGATAACGACGCATGGCGCCTAGAAGCCCCGCTCCCAATGCCACCACCGCCCACGGCGGCAGCGGTACGTCTCCATCGGAGGGCGTGGCGTCCGCCACGTCGATGCGTCCGATGACCAGTGTCTTGGCGTTGGTGGTGTCGGTGACTTCGTAATCGAAGGCGTAGCTGCCCGTCGCCGAAGGCGTGCCTGTGATCTGGCCGTTGGCCGCCATCGTCAGTCCGGGCGGCAAAGAACCATTGACGCGCGCGAAGGCGAACGGGCCATTGCCACCCGAACCGGAGAGGGCGTAGCTGAAGGGTTCACCGAGTACACCACTGGTGCTGAACGACGTGGCAGTGATCCCGGGTACGGCATTGTTGTTCGGGTCGAGCTGGTTCTGGGCATCGGCGACCATAATCTGGGTGCCGAGTTGCTGTTCGACCACATCCGTGATGCCATCCTGATCGCTGTCGGTGAGCTGCGTGCCTACCGCGACAGGCAGTGCGGCCACGACGCGCGCGGTGACGAAGGGATCGCCTTCCCAGCTGCCGTCGGCATTTTGTTGGATGGCCAGCCAGGTGCGAGCGTTGGTGATCGCGGTGGTAGAGGCGCTGTCACCCTCGGCGGAGAATAGGGCCAGTGCACGGATCGCCAGGGCGGTAGCCACCGGCGAGGACGCTTCCAGATCACCCGTTTGCGGATTGCGTTCGGCAAAGCCGCTGTCCGCGTTGGCCTGGGCGATGAGCCAGGTCTTGGCGCTGGTCATGGCGGTATCGATTGAAGCAGGTGCCGTATTCGAGTTACAGCTGGTTCCACCTGTCGATATCCGGCCAGCCTGCATTTGCTTTTTGAGCTCGTACAACATAAATGCGGTTGCTGAGAGAGAACCCGACGAGGCATGCGCAGGCTGACTGCTTTGCGGTAGAGCTTGCGGCCATGCACCAAACCAGGGAGAAACGGCAAGTTGTGCCGGGAGAATATTGCAGAGCACTGTGAACTTCAGTTCATTGGCATCCCCTGTGTAACTCATGCCTGCGCTGCGGAGCGCGCCATAGCCCAGTGCCGTGTCGGTTGTGCTTGCGCCATATCCCGGGTAGGCGCCCCAGGTCGCTCTGCCAGAGCCTGTACTACCTGCTTGTGCAGCCACGGTGTTACGCTCGTCGCGGATCGTGCCGGCAATGGTTGTGGCGTCGCGACCCGCCGAGGCCAGCGCGGACGCCTGCCACGCGCGCGAATCCAGGCTGCCGCCCAGGGCGTTGGCAAGCCAGGCTAGGGCGCGCGCGTATTGCGGCGACCGCGTCATGCCGGCCGCGAGCATCGCGTCCACCGCAGCCGAGGTGGACTGCACCTCTAGGCCCTGCAGGCCCGCGAATGACCCATCGCCCTTCTGAGTTTCAATCAGCCACTTGACGCCCTTGGCACGGGCGTCGTCGACAGTCGCCTGTGCCGTCGAGGCAAAGGTCATGGCGAGCAATAACGAACAGGTGATTTTTTGTGGTTTCACGAGCCTTCTCCCAAGGGCTGACGTCAGGAAGGCTACGTAACTGATGTGACGCCTGGTCATGGTCTATGCAACGTATTTATGAGCCGATTCCACTAAGACTAAAGTTGTATGGACGGAACGCCAGTTCTGTGCTGGAAATATGGTGGGAGGATCACCTGCCCCGGAAAGCCAGATTTCTTCTGGAGTTTCCGCTGGCCATACCGAACGCACCGAGTCGAGTTGCGACCGGGCCTCTGGCGCGAACGCGCCGAATAAAATTCAGAGCCACGTTGGAGATTGGCGTTGCGAGTTGTAACGGCCCTCGGCTAGGCCGGATCGAAACCTATTACTGCATGGCAGTGCTACCCCCAGCTTCTTCACTGGCTACCAAAGGTAACCATCTTCCTTGGTGGGTTCAGGAGAGCTTTCGATGTAATACAACTGTTACGCAAACCGCTTATTGTTTATCGGTTTACACGAAGCCCCTTTGGCCTACGATCCAATCCGGTCCCGATGCAGAGTACGAGTTACGCCGACATACTAAATGCCGAGGAAGCAGATCGTGCCCGGCGTCGTCATCCTCTGCGTCTGGTACTCATTTTTCTCGTTGTCTTTTTTGCCTTGCAATACGCGTGGGGATTGAGCCGGGGCACCTGGCTGGAACATGTGGTCATCGATCAAGCCACCGTCATACCTGCCGCATGGATCATCGATCAGATCTGGCCTGCCTTCCACGTCATCCCAGAGGGTCATCGCCTGATCGCACCCATGGGACGCTTAAATGTCCTGAATGGCTGTGAGGGACTGGAGATCCTGTTTTTGCTGGTAGCGGCGCTGATCGCCTACCCGCTCGCCTGGCGCAGCCGCTGGTTGGGTATCGGCCTGGGTACTCTGCTGGTGTTCTCCCTGAACCAGACTCGCATCGTCATTCTCTGGCACGCCTACCTGAGTAATCGGGACTGGTTCAGCGTGCTCCATGGCACGGTGCTGCCGCTGATCATGATTGCGTGCTGCTTCATCTTCTTTCTGGCTTTTCTGTCCCGCCATGGCACACCCGACGAGTAAAGCGGGTGGCATCACGTTGCGTTTGCTGATCTGGCTGCCGATCCTACTCTGGGCAGCCCGGCAAGGTGGCTGGCATTACACGCACTTTTTCTTGCCCCTCTATCACGACGTGCTTGGCATCATGCTCAGTGGCTTTGATATCCGGCCATTCACGATCATTCGCGGGCATGAGCAGCTCATCAAGGCGGACTATGCGCTTCCGCACATGATGGTGATCGGCGGGCAAGTCCTGCCCCATGTGGAGGGAAGTGTCCGGCTCCCTCTCTACTTTGTGCTCACCCATCCGGTCATGCTAACCGCGGCAGCACTGACCTGGCCGGATCTGAGCTGGCGTGGCCGGGGCATGCGCCTACTGGCGAGCCTGCCGGTCCTCCTTGTTCTGGAAGCGATCGATATTCCTCTGGTCATGTACGGCACGATCCACAGTGCGGTCATCCAGGCTTATGACCCTCTGACCTATCTCGCCTCCAAGCCCATAGACTGGGGCGAACTCATGGAAGGAGGTGGGCGCTTTGCGCTGTGCATTGCCGGAATGTTTGTGGCAGCGGAGTTGCATACGATGCTGAACAGGCGAGGTTTAGACGAGGCACGGCCTGGGCGCCCTCCCCAGGAAACGGAAAACACGCAGTATCAAGAATAATCTGAATTGCAGGTGGCAGTCTTTCAGCTGAGAGGATACTGCCTCCAACCGAAGCTGCTCGTCCTGCATCGCAGCTTACTTGGGATTGCTGAGGGTGCCGGTCGCAAAGTAGGTCGAGGGCGGCTGGCAACTATTCGGTGAACCGGTAATGGCGCGGGTGTAGAAGTTGACTGGGGTCGTGTAAACGTTCGCCAGGTCAGTCTGCAGGTTCCCCGTATTGACGAGGGGAACAGCACCCGGACTGACCAAGAGGGAGGGTGCCATGACACCCGCGGCCCAAGGTTCGGCGGACGTACTGAGCTGATTGGTGAGCAGGAACTTGGTGTTCACGGAGCGGAGAACGACGGGGTTGCTGAAGCCGGCGGTCAAGGCAGTAATCATCTTGCCTACATCACCTGACGGCGTGCCCGTATAGTTGAGCGTGGCCTCAGTCCAGAAACCATAGCGGCCGAGCGCGACGTTGAGGTTGGTGGGGGAAACGCCATCGATCTTGATGAAGCGCATATCGGTGTTGGCGTCGCCGACGGCCGGGGTTTGTACACTCATTAGGCCCACGGCCCAACGGTGATTGGCGTTGTGGTTTTGCAAGCAAATCTGTACATCACTGGCCGTGCTACCTTCATGCACCGTGGAGGTCCCGGCCGGAGGGGTGGCGAACGAGCAGGCGTTGGCGGCCGTACTGGATTCGCCATCACTGGAAGGCATAAACGTTATCAAGCCCGTGGCGCAGGGTGTATTCAAAAAGAAAATTTTTGCGGCCGTCTGTGTCCCTGACGCATCAATGCGGCGAACGATATAGATGTTATTGTCCCCCGACGGATTGGTCAGTCCGAATTCGCTCCAGTCCACGGCGTTGCCAGTGAAAATGGAATTGATCTGCTGGTGATTCAGTGTGGGCATGCACTGCTCGGTTTCGTCCCCCACGGCACAGCTACTTGGTAGGGTACCGCTGGCGATTTGGGCTGCCTGCATGGCATTGCGCAATTCCAGGGTCACCGGTATGCCGAAGACCACCACATTGAGCAAAGCATCGTGTAGGGCGTGCAACTGGGCACCGGTTACACCATAAACGGCTCCCGCAGAGACCAGCATGGTAGGCTCGACGTCGGAAATTCCCATGTCGGGTGCGGCGGCAGAGGTAAGCGTAAGTGGGCAGGTGTATTTGTTGTATCCCGGCAGTGCAATTCGGGTGCCGCCCCCGGGATTGGTGGGGTCCACATACTCTGACGTTGCGGGCACAGCGGTGGCGCTTCCGCAACCGCCCTTGAAAGCGCTATTGAATACGTCCAGGAAGGGGTAACCAGTTTTGGAGGCGAGCGCGCTGAGGTCAGCAACGGAACTGCCGTTCTTGACGATGACCAGATTGCTGTGGGCCAAGCCAGAAATTTTGCTGGTGTCGGGTGTGCACAGTAGGGCGAAGTTGCTGGGGTCAGACGTGGTCAGGTGTGCCAGCGAGCCACTCACGCAGTTGTTCTGGGCGAAGGCGATCAATTGGTTGGTGGTAGCCGAAGAGCCTGAAATGCGCACGATCGAAGTGGTCGCGCTGTTCAGGTCGGACGGCGACAAGGCAAATGCCTGGGTAGCCATACCAGCGCATGCGATGGACACGGCAGCACTAAGGATATTGCGTTGCATGATCGGGCCTCTCATCGATGTTTTATGTCACTGGCTATAGATCCAATCCCGCCACAACTAAAGAGCTTTCTTGATGGTCAAGAAATCTGCCCGGTCTGGATATAAGAGAGGCTACGCAGTCGGTATGACACTCAGTAAAGGCTCGTTCATCGTGTTTATGAGCCGATCTCACTACAACTAAAGTTGTATGGACGGGACGTGATTTTTATGAGTTGGCGTCAGTCTGACTCCGTGCGTCGCGCGATCCACCACCAGGTACTTGCACCCAGCAGCACCCCCAACCCCAATCTGCCGCCGGATTGCATGAACTGGTTCCAGGCCAGGAGCGGCGAGAAGTCGTTCAGCTTCACGTCGTAGGCAAGTGAGTCCCATGCGATTGCGTGGAGCGTGACCGGCAGGTCGATGACGAGGAAACCCAGGGCGAACACCGCAGCGAGGCCAAACCTGGCCAAGCAGATAGCAGGCTGCCCGGGTAATGCCGCCGCCATGGCAGGTGCGATCACCAGCGGCTGGAGCAGACTCCCGACCGGCGTGGTGACCCATACTGCACCTCGTGGGTCGGGCACAACCACGCGCCCACCCAGGAAGAACGCCTTGGAAAAGCCCAGTTGCAGGCGTATCACGGTGTCCTGCCAGTTGTGTTCGACGCCGAGGAACAAGACGCCGAAGCGGCCATCGATCCAGCCCAGCAGGGTATGGGTGATCGGCAGAAGGGCCTCGACCAGCGCCGTGCCCCAGACCGAGGCCGCAGCTAGGGTAAGCACGAAGCCGAGGATCAGCGCCAGCGCAAATCGGCCTGGACTAGGCCAAACGGGTGCGGTGAAGGACGGCATAAAAATACAGGGCGACCGCCGCGATCAATACTGCAGGCAGGACAGTGGTATGCAGCAGGTCGAACAGGCTGCGTTCGTTGCGGAAGGTGTAGAACAGGGCGAGGATGCGCGCCTGGTTCAAGACGAAGATCAGGACCAGCCCCAGCGCAAGACCGGTCAGCCTTTGTTGCCACCCTAGCCGGACGGCGGAGAAGGCGGCAACCAGCAGGAACATGATCTCGGTGCCTTCGCAGCCATTGAGGATGTTGAGGCCGCCGCCCGGCGCCTTGATGCTGGTGGCAACCGGCTGGGCGTGGGCTTCCGGCGAGATGATCTGGATCAAGGCCGCCGCCGGCTTGACGGTGGCCTCATGGACGATGAGGCGTTCGACCCAGGTGCCGCGGACCGCATTCCATGACCATTGCAGGACGGCGAACACACCAACAAAAATCGCCAGGGTCAGCCATAACGGATAGGGCGTCTGTGGCCGCGGCGTGTCGCAGTGGCCATCCGGGAGGTAAGGTGCATCGCCGTGAACGGGTATGAACATGGCCACAAATGGTGCTCTGAATGGCGCTATGCTCTATTCCGGTTATGACAAAAGTATGAACGTTGCCAGCTTTCCACCCCTCGGTGTGGCGCGCGCCGAGGTGTTACTTCAAGGGAGACGGATGGGCACCACCTTCCTGGCGGGGATCCGGGCGACCTTGATAGCCCCCATGATCGGAGCGAAAAACAGCGCCGGCCCTTCCTTCATAGCTGTGAGCACTTCGCGGAGGAACGCTTTCATCTTGGGGCCTCGGGAGGCTGCCTGTATGCAGTACGTTATGACCCAACGAGGCGGCTGCGGATCACCTTTTAGGTGATCCCTCTTGAAGGCTGGGTGTCCACAGCCATATCAGTGTGGCCAGTTAATGGACTCAGGCTTGAGGATTTCCTTGCTTCACTTGGAGATAACCTCCCAGCCTGGATTGGCCGCCAACCACGCGTCGCAACCCCGAACGGGTAGGCGCAGTCTGGAGTTTCGGTATCCTACCTCGACGTAGCCTTCCTGCGGAGCAGTCCGCTCGCTCAGAAGGTTGGCGGGGGCTGCAGGAGATCCATCCGGGGCGCCAATCCTCGGTTTCGCCAGCGGCTTTGCAAGCGCGTCCGCCATCTCAGGAAATAGCAGCGCCAGCAGGCTGTCATACTTGCGGCTCCGTTGATAAGCTCGCTCTCCAGCATCAAGGCTGTGCAGCACTCCTTCTCGCCACTTAGCGATCTTTGCGGCCTGATGAGGCGCGAGCGTTGGCTGGTATCGCCGGATCGCGATCAGGTACAGCGTGTGCCACTGAAAATGAGACGCCCCCTCCTGAAGAATGGCGTTGATAACTTGCCAGGCCGTGGTCAGCTGGTAGCCGACGGCACGGTTTAGCTTGATTGAGAGGATCCGCTCCAAGAGGTTGCCCCGCCAGCCATAGAGGTCGCGGTCCTGAGCTTCGAGATAGCCGTGCACGGCAAGGCCGTCGGCGCACTCAGCAATTCGGCCGAAGGCCAGATCCACGTCGGGCCGTAGGCTGGCATCACCCTCCATTTGCTCGCGGAGCGCGGCGTACTCTAGAACAGCGTCAAGATATTCCCTGGCCCATTGCTCAGCAGGTATCCGCTGCATCTCCCGGCGTCGCCGATCGCTCTCCAAAAGTTCCTGGATCTGCTGGTTCGCCTCGTTAACTGCGGCCGCAAGCTCCTCCTCGAGCCTGGCCGTTTCCTCGGCGAGTCTGGGGTGATGTAGCCATCGCTTGCCGGCGGCCTCCTCGACGACCAACCTTGCGAACTCTGTTTCCGTCACGATGCCGCCCATCCGAGAGATGTCAATTTCGATCGCGGGTACGTTCTGCGCCCGGATGCGCTCCATGCGCTCATCTGAAATGGTGTTGGTGACCGTGATCTCGACCAGGATCTGGCTCGCCGGCCAATCTGGAGCGGCGATGGTGGTGGCGACGACGTCCGGCCGGATTCTACCTAGCGGTTGCTCCAGGGCTACCGCCTCGAGGTTGACGACCCGCCCGAGCACCAAGAACTGCCTGGACAGGACGTCGCCGTCGTCTGTAGCCGCGTCCAATTCGGCTGTCAGGTCAGGCAGTCTGATGCGCTTCTCGCGCTCTAGGATTTCTTTGGCCTTGAGGTGCAGAAGTGTTTCACGTCTCGCTGCCGGGCTAAGCCCTTCCGGCAGATCCGCGCCTTCCTCTATCCAGTCGAGAGCCGCGCGCGCGGATTCCTGCGCTGCTGCTTCCGCATCCTGCTCGAGCTTCGCGTCGTTCCAATGCGAACACCAGATTCCGTTCTCCACCAGGAGACGGAGGCGCTTCCGGATCTCGCTGGGAGGCATGGCCGCGATAGTTGGATCGTCAACGACCAAGCGAATCGTTGGAATTAGGGTTTCAGATGCGCCGGCCGGGACTGCACTGACACTTCCTGTCAACTCCACTCGCAGCCGTCTGCCATCATCGAGTGTCAGGATGCCGCTGACCTTGTCCTGAAAGGCGAGGTCCCGGACGCGGACACGCTCGGCCGGCGCCTCGACCCAGGCCTCGTAGTACTGCCCACTGAGGCCAGCGATGCGACGGGACTGGCGGCGACGTGGCAGTTCGAGAAGATCCGTGCCCTTTAGCACCTCCAACGCCGCCGCGCGCGCTGCAAGGACGAGGCAGGAGTCCTTTTCGGCACCTTCCGGGTGCCTGAAGTGGGGACGGCGGATAAACGATTGCTTGCCCGCATTGACCGCCACCAGAAGCAAACCGCAGCTGAGGCACTCGCAGTTGCAGTGCTTGCCACGCTGCTGAGCGCTCAACTCGCCGATATACCGAGGCTCGTCCGTGGCACGGTCGCGAGCCCACGCCATGACGAGATCGCCGACTGGCGCGGTGGGCATCTCCTCGGGCTCGGAGACGATCCATTGCGAGGGGCAGGGGGGGTGGTTGCGGTCTACAGGGCTCGTCACGGTCCAGGCTGTCTCAAGGTCGAACTGAGTTTAGCAAAGCTTTAATTCGCATGGGTGACGTCGCTGGAATGCAGCTTTGGGCCAGTTTGCGTAGTAACACCCCTTAAAGTCTGTAGCAAGGCGAAGACCGAGGTCCCCTCGGCAAGATCTGCGAGAAATCCAACATTCCTGTGTCCCGCAAGGGTACCGGGCTGCGCGCGCTGCCCAGAAGCCGCCAACCCGGCTCGCGCTGCCGGCACGCGGACTTGTGCCAAAATGAAACAGTAACTATTGGCCAGGCGGAACTGGTATTGGTTCCCCCGCAGGATTCGTCTTTTATAGGCAACTAAAGAAAACTACAGGCCGAATAGAGAGAGTCCCCGCTGCCTGCGTTCGACCAGAAGCAGAGGTTAATTCGATAACGGCGATTGTCTTTTCATCGGCCTGAGCAGTCACTCAGACTGTTCGCTCTTTGTGTCCGGTGTTCAGCACTTACCGGTCAACGTTTGACATGAGAGGACATGCCCCGGCTAGCCCGGGCATGTCCTCTCGATGGAAGGGTTGGGCGTCACTTTGCCTGACCGCCGCTTTCCACGATGTACTTCGCTCGCGCAAATAGCTCATCGAATGTGACAACCTCGGGCGACTTGAGATTGCGCCGAAAGAGCTCGAACGACGAGTACTTATCCTCGTTGATGCCATGTGCAGCATGAAACTCTGATAGTGAGCCGATGACCAAGAAAGAGCGGGGTTGATACAAGAAGACTGACTCGCCGGTTAGTGCGCCGGCGTCATCTTTCATTTCTGTCTTCGAACGAATGTTTCCCAACGAAGCCTGCACAGATCGGTGAACCTGAGCGATACCTCCGGCCAGTTCATCGGAAACCTGCCAGCACTCCCGGCGATAGGCTGAAGCGACAGGCTTAAGTAACTCGGCGGTGTGCGTCTTGATTTCTCCGAATGACAATGCGCTGATGAGGCCCTGGGTCTTCAATAGGGCATCAACTCGCTTGCCAGCGCTGGCGAAATCATGCCCTTTCACTGCGCGCTCAAGCTTTGCACCGTCCAGCGGTGCATTGAAAACATAGTTCAAGCCATAGCCGAAGATCCAAGTGTTCTGTTCAAAGAACGACTGCCAAACCGCTTCTGGCCCCTTGTTCGATCCCAAGCTGACGCGCCGAGATTCGAAGTGTTGTGAATCATTGAGAAGCCGCTCGAACTCTGCGAGCTGTTCTCGGCGGTGGCCGAGTTCGGCAACGTCTTGCGCAGTCACCTGCGTTCTGACCAGCTCTTCAACGAGGCCGGGTTGGGAGTTGAGCAGACCAAGCGCCTGTTCGCGCGTGAGCACGAGACTGGAAACAAACTTGTCGTCCAGCTTTGCGCCTTGATCGTCTCGCAATGGAAGGACGTCTATGTTTCGGAGGAAGTTGTAGAGAGTGGAGATTTCTTCGTTGATGAACGTGAAGTGGGTGCTGTGGGGTGCGCCACTCTCAACCGTGTAACGCTGTATCTGAAGTGTGAAGACGCCTCGTGTGTCTTCGTAAAACTTTGCGACGACTTCCTGGCGAACACCGTCGGTAATTCGGAGGGAGACTTGCTTTCCATCCTTGAAGAACTGATGGGACTCTCCGCAGTCGATGACCTTTGAGACAACCCGGAAAGGGCGTTCAAACTCTTCAACCTCTCCCGCATCATTCTTGCGGTATTGCTTTTGCGAAAGCGAGCGACTTAGGTAGACCCGATCCGGCCTCTTGTTCTTGAAGTATTCGTAGTCATCGCTCATGGCAGGGCTACTTTCTTACTGTGCAGAACTCTTGAAGAGTATCGAAGAGTTGGAAGGCTGCGGGAAAGTGCCAGCGCTCCGGATTTGCCTCAAGTGCTTTTTCGAAGATTGCCTTTATCTGTGTTGGATGCAATCCCACAAGACATTTTGATATTTCCGGCTCTTTGTTGGTCTGCCACAGTTGGGCAGTTAGGATTCCGTCGACCGCGCCGACAACCCAGGCCTGTCGCTGGGCCTCTTGGAGTGCACGGTATTCGGTACTGGTAATGGCCTGCGCGTTTGAAGCCACGACTAGAGTGATGATGGGCAAGAGTCGTCTCGGTGCGAGTGTCATCAAATATCTCCGGTTTTACCCCTTAATGCTGGATTGCTCGGCCAAGATCAAATCACAGGGGTCAAGGTCGAATAAATGCAAACTGACAGCAGAACTCGGATGCTAGCGCGTTGTCGGGTAAATTCCGAACACCGGTCATATTGAACTGTTAGCCCGACCGGCGGCTTCGGCCGAGCAACGGACGTGCCTGCAGCCCGATGGATTTACGGGGCGGGATAGTATTTCTTGTACGCTTCGCGCCAATCGGCAACGAGCATTCCACGGGCCTGTTTCAGCGTAATGGCTCCGGCGCACATCTCTTTGTGAAGGCGATTCTCCAGCTTGTCCTTCAGGACGGCATTCCATGGGCTGGTGCCGTAGGCTTGCGGCCAGAGGTTGATGACCTCGTCCGCACCGCCAAGCTGACGCTTAGCCTCTTGAAACTTACGTTCGTACACGACTGGCTATGCCCCGGTATGCGGTCCAATTTCGTGGGGCAAATTTGGGGCAATTTGGGCGCCAAACTATGCCCATCTATGCCAATTCGAGCTCTGTGAGGCGATGGTTGTTGTCGCCATAACTTATTGATATTAAATATGAATGCAGATCCATGGCAGCGCGCCAACTCAGTGTCCTAACACAATCGGCGTATGTTTTTCGATTGCCTTGTCAAGCAAGGTATTTTCCAGTCAAAACAATAATTTGAGTGCGTTTAATTGCAGATTGGTCCGGATGTGGCAACCCGATGCAAGGGGATAATGTAGTTGAACCGTAGCGATAAAATCGTTTTGGGAAGAGGTTCCCTGTGAATAGCCAGATAATACTCGAGAAGAAGATGATAGCAGCGCCGCAAGCATGGCTTGGCGCCGGCTGCCGGTGACGTTTCCAGCTGCCGAAATGAGTCAACACAATGAATCAAAACAGTAACGTGTGGCGATATCGTCCTGTTTGTTTACTGCTGCGCATTTTGTCTGCTTTTGTCTTGTTGTTACGGATAGATACGTAGTATAAGAGCATCGCCTGTAGCGAGTGGACCGAGGCGCCTCCTTGAATTTCCATGAAGATAATAATGCATCAAGCTGTTTCTTGAATGGAATCGGATCCTCACCTGACTGAACGCATGCCCTGCCGAGCCTGCGCCGCTGTCCGCCGGGTAGCGGGGATGGCACTCGTCATCGTCATGGGCGTGATTGTGGCGGGCTTCATGTCAGTGCCGGATGTCGTGCGTGCGCACGCGCCGATATTGTTCGAAATTGGGCTCAATGCATCCGTCGCGCTGTTGCTGGCGGGCATGGCGTTGCTTTTGCAGCGGTACCGCCCTTGGCTGGGCGGGCTCATCGCAGCCATCGGCGCAGTGGTGATGGCGCAATATCTTTTTGCATGGATGCCGCCCGATGGCTTCTGGCGCATTGCGCTCAATATCGACGGACGCGGATTATCCCTGCCCGGGCGTATGCCCCCCCTCGCTGCATTTTCCATGCTGTGCGCGGGTTTGGCGCTGGCCACCCTCGATCGATCGCGAACACTTCCCGGGCAGATCCTGTTGCAGGCCGCGCCCGGACTCGTCCTGGCTGCCGCGGTGGGCGGCATTCTCAATCACAGTCTCGATGGCTTGCTGTTCGTGGCCACCATTGATCGATATGCGGTAATGAGCCTGCCAATCGCGATGGCTTTGTGCGTATTGGTGTCCGGTTATCTTGCGGCAATGGTTGAAGCACCCTGGTTTCGCCGTTTTTATGCCGCACGTGAGGAGCGGCAGGTTCTGGCAATCGGTCTGACTGGACTTGCCGCAGCGCTGCTGCTCGGGGGCGCTGCTGCCGTGGCCGTACTTGGCAAACAAATGCAAGTGACGGTGAAGGCGGCGTTGTCCAGTTCGGTGCAGTGCCAGGCGGAAATTTTACCGCTGGTGTTGTCATCGGCATTGAGCCGCCTGCAGGCACGGGTGGACGGCGTGACGTCCCGCAGGGACCCGACAGCCTTGCTGCGAGATCTGGCCGGCCCGGATGGCGCCGCGTGGCTGGCAGGAGCCGACGGTTCCACAAGGCCGCACGCAGGGCAAGCCCCGGACGAATTGCAGTTTCGTTTTCGCCTTGAAGATGCGCGCCCGGTCTGGTTGACCTGGAATCGGGGATGGATGCTGGAAGCTCATTTCCCGGCGGCGCAGGGGGAAGGAACTGTCGTGGTTCAGGAACCCCTGCCTGAACTTGAGCGCCTCTTTGCGCAGGATGTGGCGGGAGGGGGGGGAACGTACATGTACAGACGTGCCGGCAATGAACATATGGCCTGTTTCCCTTCTGTCTTCACGCCGCGCCCGTTCCATGCACCGATGCGCTACCACGATGAGCATATCCCGATGTGGTACGCCCTGAAGGGACAGCGCGGCATCGCTGTTGCACCGGATTACCGGGGTGTAATGGTCGTTTCTGCCTACATGCCGGTGGCGGAACTGGGTTTCGGCATGGTGCGCGAAATAGATGCCGAGAAGATATACCAGCCAATGCGCACCGCCGCGTGGCAGGCGATTGCGGTCATGGCGGGCATCGGCATCATCGCTGCGTTGCTGATCTATCGGCGCGTTCGGTTCGTCGTGCGGCGCGCCGTCGAAACCGGGCGGCAGTTGCGCGGCGTGCTGGACGTGCTGCCGGTCGGGGTGTGGATAACGGATGCATCCGGACATTTCATCTTGAATAATCCCGCCGGCAGCGGTATCTGGACTGGCGAATGCGAGGTTGGCATCAAGCAGTGTGGCGAATGCAAGGGCTGGTGGCACGACACGGGCAAGCGCATCGGCGCGGATGACTGGGCGTCTGTCCGCGCCATCAAGCACGGTGAAACCTCCCTTGACGAGGTGATCGACATCGAGTGTTTCGACGGCAGCCATAAAGTCATCAGCAACTCCGCCTTGCCGCTGCATGACGAAAAAGGCGCCATCGCCGGGGCCGTGGTGGTTTGCAGGGACATCACCGAGCGGATGCGGGCGGATGAGGAAATTCGGCGTCTGGAGCGCGAATTTCATTCCCTGGCCGAGAACCTGCCGGATATTGTTTCCCGCTTCGACAGCGACTTGCGCCGTATTTATGTCAATCCAGAGATCGAGAAATCGACCGGCATGTCACAGGAATTCCTGCTGGGCAAGACGTATGCCGAACTTGGGGTGCCGGACAGGGAGGCGGAAATATGGACCGATGCGCTGCGCCGGGTATTTTTCACCGGGGAGCCGGAAGTCTTCGAGTTTGGAATAACCACGAAGGGGGGCGTCGTCAGGCATTACCACACCCGGGCCGTCCCGGAATTCGGTGCATCGGGCAGGGTTGAATCGGTCCTGACCATCGCGCGCGACATTTCCACCCTTAAGGGCGCCGAATCGGTATTGCGCGAAAGCGAGGAACGCCTTCATGGCATCACCTCCAATGTGCCGGGCATGATGTTCCAGTGTTGCCGGCATGCGGGTGGCGAACTCCAGTTCACTTACGTCAGCAATGGCGCGAAATGGCTGCTGGGCCTTGATGCGGCGGCGATCCTGCGGGAAAACAAGGCGTTCGTCGGCCTCATCGTCCCGGATGATGCGCACGCCTTCCATGCCAGCCTGGCGCAGTCGCAGAGGGAGTTGTCGTTCTGGAACTGGGAAGGGCGTATCGTTACCGCGGATGGCGAGGCGAGATGGGTCAACCTGCGCGCCACCCCGCGTCGCCACGGCGAGGATGTATGCATGTGGGATGGCGTTGCGATCAATATTTCCGAAAGCAAAATCAGCGAACAAAAACTCGTCAACTCGAAAAACATGTTGCGCGAGCTTTCCGCGCACCTTGAAAGCGTGCGTGAGGAAGAGCGCAAACGCATTGCACGCGAAATCCACGATGAACTGGGACAGACGCTCACCGCGCTGCGGATGGATGTTTCGCTGGCACGTCTCGGCTTTGGCGAGTCCAATCCGCAACTCATGACGCGCCTGCAATCCATGACACAACTGGTGGACCGCACCATCAAGACCGCACGGCATGTCACGTCGAGCTTGCGGCCGGGGGCTCTGGATCTTGGCATCGTTGCCGCACTGGAGTGGCTGGTGGAGGAATTTATCGGGTATGCGGGCATCCCCTGTGAACTTGTGCTGGGCGATGGCGACATTACCCTGGGTGAATTTACCGCGACCGCTGTGTTCCGCATCGTTCAGGAGTCGCTGACGAATATCGCGCGCCATGCCGAGGCGACCCAGGCCGAAATCATCGTGACCCCAACCGCCGGCCATCTCTGTTTTGAGGTGAGCGACAATGGGAAAGGATTCGAGCCGCATACTGTGGCGAACCGCAAATCGTTCGGCCTGGTCGGCATTCGCGAGCGCGTTGCGATGATGGAAGGCAATTTTGAGCTGGACAGCGAGCCGGGGCGGGGTACACGCATTCGCGTGTGCGTCCCGGTGGCATAAGCGCGGCCTTGTCCTGCTCGCCATGAACCGTGCCTCCCCCTATCCAGCTGAGGTTTTCAGGATGATCCGACTCGTCATTGTCGACGACCATGCCATTGTGCGTCACGGGCTCAAACAGATACTTGCGCTTGCGCCCGATATCGCCGTTGTTGGGGAGGCCGGTGGAGGCGGGGAACTTCAGTATGTCCTCGCGCGAACCGCCTGCGATATCGTCCTCCTCGACATGAACATGCCGGGCCTGGCTGGCGTAGACCTGATTAAATGGATGCGCACGGAGCACCCGGACCTGCCGATTCTGGTATTGAGCATGCATGCCGAAGGGCAGATCGCCAGCCGCGCGCTCAAGGCAGGCGCCAGGGGTTATCTGACCAAGGACAGCGAGCCGGAAATCCTCGTTGGGGCCATTCGCAAGGTCTCTGGCGGAGGGAAATTCATCGATGCCGCGTTGGTCGAAACACTCGTGTTCGATCACGACCCGCAAAGCTGCGCGCCGCATGAGGAACTGTCGGAACGGGAACTTCAGGTATTCCTCATGCTCGCCTCCGGCAGGACGATAAGCGAGATCGCAAGTGATTTGTTCCTGAGCATCAAGACGGTCAGCACACACAAATTCCGCCTCATGCGGAAAATGAACCTCCAGACATCAACTGACCTGGTTCGCTACGCCATCCGCCATCAATTGATCGACGGCTGAGTTTTCCTCCCGCGACGGACCAACCGTCGCCACGCCATTGACCCCCGGTCTGTCGGCCATGCAATTGTGAGGGGTGCTCCAAATCCATGCAGTCGAGGCAAATCAACCCCGGCTACCCGCCCGGCAGTGCGGCCATCGTTAGGAATATTCCTACTTCGCTGTGAGCAAGTCCTGAACCAAAAGCAGATTGTGCCGACTTCATTTCGGAGCATTCACGATCGATAACCATAAAAGTGGAATGGTATGTCTATATCAGTCCAGGGCAGGTCTAACGAGGGGCTGGGGCTAATGAAATTATTGCTGGTCGAGCCATCGATTCTTTTGCGAGAACGCTTGGCCGCCATGCTGTCCAGTCTTCATGGTGTCGAGATTGTGGAGGTCGCCGCGGTCGAAAACGCAAGCCGTGCAATGCGGGGCGTCCAGCCGGAAGTCGTGGTTATGGGTGCCCAGAAGCCGGATGAAAGCAGTCTTGAGGAACTTGCCCGGGCAAGGTTTGAATGTCCTTCGGCATGCATGATCGTGGTGAGTTCCTACTCGCCGGAGGTATACAGAAAACGCTGGCTGCAAGCAGGGGCGGATCATTTTTACGATCTGTCTGTCCAGATCGACCTGTTGCTGAATACCGTGACGCGCTACAGCTGACACAGCTGTGTTCCTCGCCATGACAAGCGTATCGACAAGTGGAAGGTGGTATGGAATTTAATGCAACCGAAGGCCGGGCGACGGATTTTTTGATCGGCATTGGCAGTGTGGAGACCGTGGTGCTCGGGATATTGATTTTTGCTTGCGGGGCGGCGGGTGGGTGGGTCGCACATCGATTCCTGGAATCCAGAGGCGCCGCCAGGCTCGCGTTGCTTGAGCGGAACGGCCATCCGGCGGGAAATGGCTTGGCTAATCTCGACAGGGTATGCGCAAGCGTGATGCCGATCTGGTCGCTGCAGGTGGAGACGGGGCGCGTACAGACCGAGGATGCGGTGACCTCGCTCGCCGTCCGTTTTTCCGGTCTGGCGGAAAAGCTGGCGACGGCGGTATCCGCTTCGCAATCGGCGGCAGGCGGTAGCGATGCGAAACAGGGACAGGGCGGTCTGGTTGATCTGCTTGAGACAAGCCAGCGGGATCTTGGTTTGATTATCGATTCGTTGCGCGAGTCCACCGTTTCCAAGCAAAGCCTGCTGAAAGAGGTCAATCAGCTGGCGTTGTTTATGGGTGAGTTGAAGGAGATGGCGGCCGAGGTCGGCAGCATCGCCATGCAGACCAACCTGCTCGCGCTCAATGCCGCCATCGAGGCGGCGCGTGCCGGCGAGGCGGGGCGAGGTTTCGCTGTGGTGGCCGACGAGGTGCGCAAGCTTTCCACGCTGTCCGCTGAAACGGGCAAGAGAATCAGTCAAGGGGCGGAACAGATCAATGCCGCGATCGCGTCCACTGTGTCCGCATCCGAGCAGTCTGTGACGCGGGATGCCGAGTCGGTTACGCATTCCGAATCGGTCATCGGTCAGGTGATCGCGCGCTTTCACGGTGCGGCGAGTCGGTTGACGGATTCTTCCCGCATCCTGAATGAGGCCAGCATGGGTATTCGGGATGAAATTTCCGATGTGCTGGTCTCGCTGCAGTTTCAGGATCGCGTGAGCCAGATTCTTTCACACATCCGTGACGATATCCGGAAGTTTGAAGCGCATATCAACGACTGCCTGGACGCGGGGAAATGTGCGCCCATCGATGAAAAGGCATGGCTGGACGAGTTGTCGAAAACCTATACCACGACCGAGCAGCGGGAGATGCACACCGGTGCAAACGCCACGCAGTCGGCCAGTTCTGAAATCACCTTCTTTTAGGAAATAACTATGGCAAAAACCATCATGGTTGTTGACGACTCGGCTTCGCTGCGCCAGGTCGTGAGCATTGCGCTCAAGGGCGCCGGATTCGACGTCATCGAGGCATGTGACGGCAAGGATGGCCTGTCCAAAATTACCGGACAGAAAATTCACCTCATCATCAGCGACGTCAACATGCCGAACATGGACGGCATCACCTTCGTGAAAGAGGTCAAGAAGCTGGCGAATTACAGGTTCACGCCCATCATCATGCTCACCACTGAATCGCAGGAGGCAAAAAAGCAGGAAGGGCAGGCGGCAGGCGCCAAGGCCTGGGTGGTCAAGCCCTTCCAGCCGGCACAGATGCTGGCTGCCGTATCGAAACTGATCATGCCCTAAGGCGGACAACGGGGAGAGCGACATGGACATCAATGCGCAGCAGGTAAACGGCATTTGCACGCTGCAAATGGAAGGCGAACTCACTATTTATCACGGCCAGGAAATCAGGGATGGATTGATTGAGCATCTGGCCGCCAACAATGAGATCGAACTCAATCTGAGCGGCATCACCGAGATGGATACCGCCGGATTCCAGCTGCTGCTGGCAGCAAAGCGCGAAGGCACTCGACTGGGCAAGGTCGTGCGTTTCGTCTCCCATAGTCAGGCAACGCTGGATGTGATCGATCTCTACAGCATGGCGGCTCAATTCGGCGATCCCCTGCTGATTTCCGCTCGGCAATAACAGCCGTCATAGACCAAGGAGACGTAGAGTGAACATGGATCAGGCATTACAGACCTATATCGAGGAAAGCCGGGGCTTGCTCGATGAAATGGAGAGCATCCTGCTGCGACTCGAAAGCGAGCCGCAGGATGAGGAAACGGTCAACGCCATGTTCCGTGCCGCGCACACCATCAAGGGTTCCGCAGGCTTGTTCGGGCTCGATGCGATCGTGGCCTTCACCCATGTTGTCGAAAATGTTCTTGACGAGGTGCGTGAAGGCACGCAGGCAGTCAATGGCGAACTGGTCGAGCTGCTGCTCAAGTGCTGTGACCACATCGGCCTGTTGATCACGGTGGTGGCGGAAGCCGGAGAAATGCTTGATATGGAGCAGGCGGCTGCGGGCGAGGCGATTGCCGCTGCACTAAGGTCCCTGATGGGGGGGGCGGCCTCCGGTATCGCCATGCCCGCGGTTCAAGAAGACCGGTTCGATGCGAGCGGCGGCGGACCGATCGAGGGTGACTATTGGCACATCTCGCTCGGCTTCGGGCCCGATGTGCTGAAAAACGGCATGGACCCTATCTCCTTCATCCGCTATCTCTCCACCATCGGCGATATCGTTTCGCTCAGGGTCGACGATAGCGCGCTGCCCGAACTGAACGTGATTGACCCGGAATCCTGCTACTTGAGCTTCTCGATCGAGTTCAGGAGCGAGGCGGACAAGAAAACCATCGAAGATACCTTCGAGTTCGTGCGGGAGGACTGCAGGCTGCGCATTTTCCCCCCGCCGAGCCATCTCGCCGCTTTCGTCGAGCGACTCGAGCACGCGAGCGGCAATACCGACATGCTCGGCCAGTTGCTGATCGAAGCGGGCATTCTCACCAGCAATGAGCTGGAGGATGCGCTGGCGGCGCAGGAAAGCACGATGGCGGCTGGCGGCGGCGCCAAGCTGCCCATCGGCGAAGTTCTGGTCAAGGAAGGCGTGGTGCAGAAAGAGGTGGTGGATGTGGCGCTGGAGAAGCAGCGCCAGATTCGCGACCACAAAGCCCAGGAAGCCAAGTTCATTCGCGTGAGCGCGGAAAAGCTCGATGAACTCATCAATCTCGTCGGCGAACTGGTGATCGCCGGCGCCGGCGCTTCCTTGCTGGCCCATCGTTCGGGTGACGTGGCGCTGCATGAATCCACCTCCATCGTATCGGGCCTGGTCGAGGAAATCCGCGACGGCGCGCTCAAGCTGCGCATGGTGGAAATCGGCGAGACCTTCAACCGCTTCCAGCGCGTCGTGCGCGATGTAAGCAAGGAACTGGGCAAGGACATCGGCCTGGAGATCAGCGGCGCAGAAACCGAACTGGACAAGACCGTCGTCGAAAAGATCGGCGATCCTCTCATGCACCTCGTGCGCAATGCCATGGATCACGGCATCGAGTCGGCCGAGGCGCGCATGGCGGCCGGCAAGCCGGCGAAGGGCAGCCTGCGGCTGAATGCCTACCACGACTCCGGCAGCATCGTGATCGAAGTGGCGGATGACGGCGGCGGCCTCAAGAAGGAAAGGATCCTCAAGAAGGCGGTCGAGCGCGGCATCATCAGCCCCGGCCAGACCTTGTCGGACAACGATATTTACAACCTGATTTTCGAGGCCGGGTTTTCCACCGCGGACCAGGTCACCAATCTCTCCGGCCGCGGCGTCGGCATGGACGTTGTCAAGCGCAACATTCAGGCACTGCGCGGCACGGTGGACATTGAAAGCATGGAGGGACACGGCACAACGGTACGCATCCGGCTGCCGCTCACCCTGGCCATTATCGATGGCTTTCTTGTCTGCGTCGGCAAATCGGCTTTCGTGGTGCCGCTCGACATGGTGCTGGAATGCATCGAACTGTCAGACGCGGACAGAAAGGCTGCAGATACGCGCAACTACGTCAATCTGCGTGGCGAGGTGCTGCCCTTTGTCCGTCTGCGCGATCAATTCGAAGTCAATGCGGCCGCAGGCAAGCGGGAAAACATCGTGGTCGTGCAATACGGCGGGCAGAAGGCCGGATTTGTCGTGGATGAGTTGATGGGCGAGTTTCAGACCGTCATCAAGCCGCTTGGCAGTGTGTTCAGGCATTTGAGAGGTATTTCCGGTTCCACGATTCTGGGAACGGGCGAGGTGGCGCTGATTCTGGATGTGCCGGCACTGGTGCAGCTGGGGGTCGCGCGGGATGAGCAAATGGTCATGCATGGCGCGTGATCGGGCCGGGTTTTTAGAGTTTCTATTTTTCAGAGATATACAGGGGAGACGTGGCAATGTTCAAGAACATGAGAATTGGAATGCGGTTGGGGATGGGCTTTGGCCTGGTTGTGGTGCTGATGGTGATCATCGCCGTCATCGGAATTACCCGTATGGCCGTCCTGAACGCATCGCTGGAAAACGTCAACAATGACAAATGGCCGAAAATCCTGCTGCTGCAGGATGGACTGGCCGGCGTCAACGCGGTCGGTCTGGGGGGGCGTGACATCCTGATGGCCACGGACAGGCAGGGTGTCCAGAGCGCGAAGGAAAACATTCTCGCGGGGCGCGCCAGCATCGGCAAGGCCTGGGAGAAACTCAAGCCGACACTGACCGACCCCAAGGGAATCGAGCTGTTCCAGCTGGTCCTCGAGTCCCGTGAGCGATACATCGCGGTGCAAAACCAGATCATCAAGCTGGCCGAGGAGGGCAAGGTCGAAGAAGGCCGGGCATACCTTGAATCCGAATTCCGCCCGGCGGCGAACGAATATCGCAAGCGCGTCAACGACCTCATCCAGTTCCAGGGTGAACTCATGAACGAATTGGGGAGAGCGGCGAGCGAGCAATACAACCAGGCGCGGACGCTGATGCTCGCCATGAGCGTGGCGGCCTTCCTGTTCGCGGCGGGGATTGCCTTCTGGGTCACTCGTTCCATCACCCGTCCGCTCGGCGAAGCCGTGGGCGTGGCCAACAGCCTCTCCGAAGGCGATTTCAGCGTGAAGATCGACGTGCAGTCCAGGGACGAGACCGGCATGCTGCTCAGCGCGATGAAGAACATGGTGGAGCGGCTTTCGCTGATCATCACCGAGGTGCGCGGCGCGGCGGACAACCTGTCCAGCGCGTCCGAAGAAGTGTCCGCAACGGCGCAATCCCTGAGCCAGGCTTCCAGCGAACAGGCGGCGAGCGTGGAAGAGACCTCCGCCTCGATCGAGCAGATGTCCGCATCGATCGGCCAGAACACCGAGAACGCCAAAGTGACGGATGGCATGGCCTCCAAGGCGGCGAAGGAAGCCACCGAAGGCGGCGAAGCGGTCAAGGAGACTGTCACCGCGATGAAGAGCATCGCCGGCAAGATCGGCATCATCGACGACATTGCCTACCAGACCAACCTGCTGGCGCTGAATGCCGCCATCGAGGCGGCGCGGGCCGGCGAGCACGGCAAGGGCTTCGCGGTGGTGGCGGCGGAAGTGCGCAAACTGGCGGAACGCAGCCAGGTGGCGGCGCAGGAGATCGGCGAGCTGGCGGGCGGTTCGGTGGACATGGCGGAACGGGCAGGCAAGCTGCTGGATGAAATGGTGCCAACCATCAACAAGACCTCGGATCTGGTGCAGGAAATCACCGCCGCCTCCGAGGAGCAATCCTCCGGCGTCGGGCAGATCAACACGGCCATGTCACAGCTGAACCAGATCACCCAGCAGAATGCTTCCAGCTCGGAAGAACTGGCTGCGACGGCGGAGGAAATGAGCAGCCAGGCCGAGCAACTGCAACAGTCCATGAGCTTCTTCCGGCTGGAAAGCGGCAGCGGGACGGTGTCGAGCGCCAGGAAAACAGCCCCCCGGAAGCATACCCAGGTGGCGCACGCCAAGGCTGCCGGCAGCAAAGCCGTGTCGAGAGCCATGGCCGGCCCCAGCGATGAATTTGAATTCGTCAAATTCTGAGGAGGCGACATGAGTGCGCTTGTCAAAGTGAAAGAACAGGCGGGGCTGGCTGCGACCCAGGATCAGCAGCAGTACCTGACCTTCATGCTGGGGGGCGAGGTGTTCGCGATCGGCATCCTCGCCATCAAGGAAATCATCGAGTACGGCAATCTCACCGAGGTGCCCATGATGCCGGACTACATCCGCGGGGTGATCAACCTGCGCGGCAGCGTGGTGCCGGTGGTGGATCTCTCCGCGCGTTTCGGCCGCAAGGGCACCGAGCTCACCCGCCGCACCTGCATTGTCATCATCGAAGTGGAATCCGGTCAGGAGAAGCAGGTGGTGGGCGTGGTGGTGGATGCGGTGAACGAGGTGCTGGAAATACCCGAGGACCAGATTGAACCGCCGCCGGCTTTTGGCGCGAAGATCCGTACCGATTTCATTCGCGGCATGGGCAAGGTGGACGGCAGGTTCGTGATCATCCTGAACGTGGGCAATGTGCTGTCGATCGACGATCTGGCGCTGCTGGAAGAGGCGAATGCGCAGGGCATGGGATCCGCGGATGAGGTTGTGGCGGAGTGATCGACATCCAACAATGCCCCTGCCTTCCCGCCGCACGCCCGTACGCAAAAAAGGGGAGCGACGTCCGCTCCTGTTTCCCGACTTTCCTGCCATCCTGCCAGCCAGGCCGCACGAAGCACCTGGCTGACGGTGGCGCATGGCATGCGTGGAAGCGCCACGCCGGTCGAACTGAATAGGGCGGGAGCGGAGCATGCAAGCGTCCACACTGTCCGACCAGGAGTTCGGTGAATTCCAGCGGCTGATCTACCGGCTTGCGGGGATCAGTCTTTCCCCAGCCAAAAAGGCGCTGGTATGCGGGCGTCTTGCGAAGCGGCTGAAGCATTATTCGCTCGATTCCTACCGCGATTATTTGCGCCTGCTGACAAGCGGCAATGAACCGGCCGAATTGCAGACCGCACTGGACCTGCTCACCACCAACGAAACCTATTTCTTTCGCGAGCCCAAGCACTTCGAGTTCCTGCAGCAGCGCATCCTCGCCGAGCGGCAGCCCGGCTCGCCGTTCCGCGTTTGGAGCGCGGCCTGCTCAAGCGGTGAGGAGCCCTTTACCCTGGCGATGGTGCTGTCCGGGCAACTGGGCGAAGCGCCGTGGGAAATTGTCGCTTCCGACATCAGCACGCGCGTTCTGGAGCGCGCGCGCAGCGGGCTGTATGCGATGGAGCGCGCACGCCATATTCCTCAACGCTACCTGCAGGAATATTGCCTCAAGGGCGTGGGCTCGCAGGACGGCCGTTTTCTTTTGGACAAGCGCCTGCGCGCGCGCGTGAATTTCCAGCAGATCAACCTCAACGAAAGCCTGCCGCGCCTGGGCGAGTTCGATGTGGTTTTCCTGCGCAATGTGATGATCTATTTCAATACCGACACCAAGGCGCGGGTGGTCGAGCGTATCGCCGCCACGCTCAAGCCTGGCGGCTATCTGATCATCGGCCACTCGGAAAGTCTCAACGGCGTGACCGAAGTGCTCACTGCGGTGCGGCCATCGGTGTACAGAAAATAGGCCGGCGACACGACCCATGCGCAAGCCGCCTCATGTCATTGAAATCTTCCTGAATCCCGGTGAATTCTATTTCGGCGATCGGGATATCCGTATCCGGACAATCCTGGGATCCTGCGTGTCCATCACGCTCTGGCATCCGAAATTGCTGATCGGCGGCATGTGCCACTACATGCTGCCGAGCCGGCAAGGGCGCAAATCGAAACGGGCGGATGGCAAGTACGCGGATGAGGCCCTCGGACTCCTGTTCGAGGAGATTCGCAGGAGCGGCACTGCGCTTGAGGACTATGAGGTCAAGTTGTTTGGCGGGGGCAATATGTTTCAGCGGCAGGTCAATGCGGAGCACGGCCATATCGGGATCAAGAATGCCGATGCTGGGCGGCACTTGCTGAAACACCATGGACTGCGCCTGGCGTCGGAGGACCTGGGCGGCGCCGGTCATCGCACGGTGCTGTTCGATATCTGGTCGGGCCATGTATGGGTGCGCCAGTTTGCCCCGAAGGGCGTGGGTAATGACTTCTAAAGCAAGGGATCTATGTCGACAAGTATAAAAGTCCTGGTCGTGGACGATTCCGCGGTCGTGCGGCAGGTGTTGTCCGAAGTGCTGAATGGTCATGCCGGCATCGAGGTGATCGCCGTTGCCGCCGACCCCATTTTCGCCCAGGAGAAGATGAAAAAGCAGTGGCCGGACGTGATCGTCCTGGACGTGGAAATGCCGCGCATGGACGGCATCACCTTCCTCAGAAAGATCATGGCGGGACGACCGACGCCCGTGGTGATCTGCTCCTCGATTTCGCAGAAGGGATCGGAAACCGCCATGCAGGCCCTGGCGGCAGGCGCGGTCGGGGTCGTGCCCAAGCCGGGTATCGGCAACCGGCGCATGGCGCTGGAAGACGCCGGCTCGGATCTGATTCGAGCCGTGAAAGCAGCGGCGCACGCCAATGTCCGGAATCTGAAGGTCAGCAGCGACGCGCCGCCCGCTGCCGCGATGCCCAAGCTCAGCGCCGACGCGATTCTGCCCGCCACGAGCCAGGCCATGGCGCAGACGACCGAGCGCATCGTCGCCATCGGCACGTCCACCGGCGGCACCCAGGCGCTGGAAGCGGTGCTGACCGTGTTGCCGCGCGTGTCGCCCGGCATTGTCATCGTGCAGCATATGCCCGAGAAATTCACGGCCTCCTTCGCCGCCCGGCTCGACACCCTGTGCCAGATCGAGGTGCGCGAGGCGCAGAACGGCGATCGTGTCATGCCCGGTCGTGCGCTGATCGCCCCCGGGGGCAAACACATGCTGCTCAAGCGCAACGGTTCCCAGTATCACGTCGAAGTGGTGGATGGCCCGGTGGTCAACCGTCACCGTCCATCGGTGGACGTGTTGTTCCGTTCGGTGGCCAGGTTCGCGGGCAGGAATGCCCTGGGCGTCATCATGACCGGCATGGGCGACGACGGTGCGCGCGGCCTCAAGGAAATGCACGATGCGGGTGCGCCGACCGTGGCGCAGGACGAGGCCACCTGCGTGGTCTACGGCATGCCCAAGGAGGCGGTGAAGCTGGGCGGGGTGGATCGCATCGCATCGCTGCAGGCGATTCCGGCAGAGATCATGAAATATGCGTGAGCGTAAAGCGGGGGTTGAGAATCAATGCCCGGCGTGGCGTTCGCACATGCCGATGCGGGGCGCGGCACCGCTTTTCGAATCTGGTTGCCCGTTTGACGGGCCATCGAGGACAGCGTGAAACGCGTATTCAAAAGCCTGCGTTCCCGGCTGATCGCATTGATATTGGCCGCAATGCTGCCCATGCTGGCGATTGCCTGGTTCATCGGCGCGCAGCTGTATCGCCATGCCGTCGACGATGTTTACCGGGACACAAAAGTCTTGGTGCAGGGCATTTCACTGCAGCAGGAAGAGCATATTAACAAAGCGCGGGAACTGCTGTTTTCCTTGTCGGCCAGCCCGCCAATCATCGAGCGCAGCCCAGGATTTTGTTCGATTTTCAACGAAGTGCTTTCACAGCATGCAATTTTTGCCAATGCCGGCATGACCGACATCAAGGGAAATGCCATCTGTATGGGAGCCCCCAAGACACACGAGGGCAGTTTCAGCGACCGGCTGTGGTTCCGCCAGATCCGCCAGGGGCATGATGAGATTGTGGTGGGCGACTATCACTTGGGCGTCCTGATAAAAGAGCCCGTGGTGATCGTTGCCAAACCTGTTAAAGGCAGACATGGCGAGCATCTGGCCTATCTGTTCGTGTCGGTGGATCTTTCCTGGTTCAATCGGCGCAGCCTCGGGGGCGCATTGCCAGAGGGTGCCGAGGTGCTTTTTTATGACCATAACGGTGTCATTCTTCACAGCGAAAGAAATCCAGAAATCTGGCGCGGTAAACCTGTTAGCGCGGCGATTCGAAAGATCGGCACGCCGGACCCGGAGACCGGCGTGGCTGAGGCGCATGGGGGGGATGGGGTCTTGCGTCTGTTTTCATTTGCCAAGCTGGAAAGTAGTTCGGCCAGGGAAAATGCGTTTGTCGCTGTTGGCATTCCCACAGACATCGCGTTGGCGCAGGTGCGCCGCACCGGAGGATTGGCCGTACTGGGGGTCTTGGGCGCGTTCGGCGGAATGCTGCTGTTCGCCTGGATCGGAACCGGGCGCCTGGTGATTGCGCCGGTGCGCAGCCTGATCCGTCAGGCGAATGCGCATGCGGCGGGAGATCTTGCGCAACGCAGTGGGGTGGCTGAGGGCACCGAATTGAGTGAACTCGCGCACGCACTGGACGGAATGGCGGTGAAGCTGGCAGCGCACGAACACGAGCTGAGGCTGCACCTGCATGCATTCAATGCGCACGCCATCGTGAGCGCTGCGGACACGGCGGGGAATATTGTTTATGCAAACGACAAGTTTTGTGAAATCAGCCAGTACGCGCGGGAAGAGATCATCGGAAAAACGCACCGGCTGATCAACTCCGGTTTTCATCCGCCCGAATTTTTCTCCACGATGTGGGAAACGATTTCCCAGGGGAAAATCTGGCACGGCAACATCCGCAACCGGCGCAAGGACGGGAGCTATTACTGGGTGGCCTCGACCATCGTGCCTTTCGTCGACGATAACGGCCAGCTGGAACGCTACTTTTCGATTCGCACCGACATTACCCGTGCGCTGGCGATCGATGAGGCGCTTCAGAAAAGCGAAGAGCGTTTCCGGCTGCTGGCCAATAATGCGCTGGATGTGATTTCGCTGCACGATCCGGATGGCCGGTATTCCTATGTCAGCCCCTCCTGCGAGCGCGTGCTGGGCTATGCGTCGGCCGAACTGGCCGGGCATGACTGCTACGAGCTGGTGCATCCGGACGATATCGAACGGGTGCAAAGAATGCTGCATCAGCCTGCGCTGCTCGGTGGGCCGGGAGCGTGTGAGTATCGGGTGCGGCGCCGGAATGGCGAGTACCTATGGGTGGATGCTTCCGCCGTACCTACCCGCGACAAGACCGGGAAGATTGCGAGCATTCAGGTTTCCGTTCGCGACGTAACGGGCCGCAAGGCAGCGGAGGATACGTTGCGCCTGCATGACCGGGCGATTGCCGCGAGTGGAAGCGGTATCGTGATTTTCCGGCGCGGCGACTTCGGAATCGAGTATGCCAATGCGGCGTATTCGGACATGGTCGAATTGCCGGAAGCGGACCTGCCCGGCCAGCGCTGGCCGGCATTGGCGGAAGCTGCGGGAAGCCTTGGCGCATGGCAGTTCCTGCGCGACGCGGTGACTTCGGGTGACGAGATGCATGCCGTGGTGGAGGGCGTGTCGCGTCATGGCCGCAACGTGTGGTGCGATGTGTTTGTCTCGCCGGTGCGCAGCGAGGGGCGTGCGATAACGCATTTTGTGGCGGCGATCAGCGATGTGACCGATCAGGTGATCATGGAGGCGGCGCTGGTGCGCGCCAAGAAGGCCGCAGAGCAGGCCAGCCAGGCCAAATCGACATTCCTCTCCCATGTCGGCCATGAACTGCGGACACCGCTCAATTCCATCGTCGGGTTCGCCCAGTTGCTGGATTCCGATCCACACGTCCCACTGAATGAGGAACAGCATGAAAGCGTCGAACGCATTCTGCGTTCCGGCTGGCAGTTGCGCGAACTGATCGACGATGTGCTGGACCTGTCCCGAATCGAGACCGGACGGCTGGAACTGAAGCCGGAGGACGTCAATGTATTTGACCTGATACGCGAGTGCCTGGAGATGATCGCCGCGCAGGCCGCCGAGAAAGGCCTGGAGATCGTCAATCTGGGCGGCGAATGCGCCCAGCAAATGGCGCGTGTCGATGTGAAGCGCTTCAAGCAGGTGATGCTCAATTTGCTGAGCAACGCGGTGAAGTACAACCGCGAAGGCGGCCGCGTGACGGTGTCCTGCCATGTGTCGGACGACGGCGTCATGCACCTGGCCGTCAGCGATACCGGCATCGGTATTCCTCTGGAGAAGCGCGATGAACTGTTCCAGTATTTCAGCAGGCTGGATGCGGAAAACTCCGGCATTCCAGGTATTGGTGTGGGATTGGCGCTGTGCCGGCATCTGGTGGATTTGATGGGCGGCAATATCAGCGTGGAGAGCGTTCCGGGAGAAGGGAGTCGCTTCGAGATCGAGCTTCCTGGCGCGTGCCGCCTGCCGGAAACGGTTTGAGACGGGTACAGGCCCGAATACCCGATTGATTGATTTTTGAAAGGAGCTGGACCATGAATATAGATACCCGGAAGGACGGCAGTACGGCCCGTTTGTTGCTGAACGGACGTTTCGATTTCAACAGCCATGTAGTGTTTAACCAGAGTACCGATTCCCTGCTGAAAGACGCCGGTGTCGACGAACTGGAACTGGATTTCGACCAGGTGAAATATATCGACAGTTCCGCCATGGGCATGCTGCTGTTGCTCAAGGAGCGGGCAAAAGGCGCTTCGAAATCCATCACGCTGCTGAATTGCAAGGGTTCAGTGGCCCAGGTTTTCGAACTGTCGAATTTCCGCCGCCTGTTCACCATCAAGTAAATGGATCGACGGATGAGTCAGACTGGCATGACGGTCATGGTGGTGGATGACATCGCCAACAATATTGCGATCGCCAGTCAGGTGGTCAAAAGAATGGGGCATCGATTTATCGAGGCGCGTTCGGGTGAGGAGGCGCTGGAGAAATTCCTCGCCGAGTCGCCGGACATGATCCTGATGGATGTGATGATGCCCGGGATCGGCGGCCTGGAAGCGACGCGGCGCATCCGGCAGGCAGCGGGATCGCGCTGGTTGCCGATTTTGATGGTGACCGCGCTCACTCGCGAGGATGAAATTCTCGAAGGGCTGCGTGCGGGGGCGGACGACTATTTGACCAAGCCGCTGTCTTTGCCGGTGTTTCAGGCCAAGATTCAGGTGTTTGCGCGGATCGCCGAACTGCAGCAGGAACTCTCCCGGCATTCGGCGGAACTTTCCGCCTACTACCGCCAGGCGGAAGACGAGCGGCGCCTGGGGGCGCGGTTGATGGCGTACATGGTCAACCGCGAAGGGCTCGACGACCCCGCCTTGCGCTACCGCGTGACGCCCGCATGGCATTTCAGCGGCGATCTGATTGCCGCTGCGCGAACGCCCGGAAAATGCCTGCATATCCTGCTAAGCGACGGCATGGGACATGGCTTGCCCGCAGCGATGGCCTCGCTGCCCCAGTTCGATACCTTTTACGCCATGACCGAGCTGGGCTATGGCATCGGGCGCATTGTGGAGGTGATGAACAGCCGAATGCATACCATGATGCCTCAGGGGCGATATGCCGCCCTGACGCTCGTTTCGATCAATCCTGCGATGGGGACGATCGAGGTCTGGAACGGCGGCAACCCCTATCCCCGCCTGGTCGATGCCAGCGGGAAAATCGTCAAGCACTGGAAATCCAGGCATGTGCCGCTTGGCGTTTTGCCGCCGGAAGAGTTCTCCGCGGAACTTGAGGTGTATTCCTACGAGGGGGAATGCCAGCTGTTCCTGTGGTCGGATGGCTTGACCGAGGCTGAAAATGCCGAAGGCGAGCAGTTTGGCGCTGAGCGCGCCTGCGCAACGCTGGAATCGGCCGGGCCGGAGCACCGTTTCGAGACGCTTATACAGGCGCTCGACGCGCATCGGGTGGGTGCGCTGGCGGATGACATCACCGTGCTCATGGCGGCAGTTCCGGCGCCAGGCACGATGGCGCAGCCGGTTGCTCATGTGACGGACGCGGAACATGGCAGCAATGGCTTGCGCATGTCGTTTCATTTCGAGGCGCAGGATCTGAAATGCCTGGATGTGGTGCCGGCCCTGTCCGGCGTGATCGAGCGGATCGCGGCGACGAAAGAACATGCCGGCCAGGTTTTTCTTATTCTGTCTGAACTGGTTTCCAATGCGCTGGACCACGGACTGCTGCGGATAGATTCTTCGCTTAAAACAAACAGCGATGGTTTCGCCACCTACGCCGCTCATCGTCAGAGCGCACTGGAGGAACTGCAGGAGGGATTTATCGACATCGATATCGAAATCCTGCGGCGTGATAACCGGAAGATGGTGAAAATCGGCGTGCGTGACAGCGGCCCTGGATTTGATTGGGCAGCCAGGTCGCAGATGTCCCCGGCCAGGCTGTATGGGCGCGGTGTCGAACTGGTGCGACGCTTGAGCCTGGAAATGCAGTACATCGGCGCCGGCAATGAGGTCGTTGTGTATTACGAGCTGAGCCCTGCCAGTCACTCAATGGGCAGCAACCCGGGTCATTTGCTTATGCAGTAATTGAATTGACCCGCTTGTGTAGATGATGGCGGGTCGCATTGTCTTCCAGTTCGTCCACCATTCGCTGGTGGCCGCCCGCAAAATCAGGCCTTCAGTTCGGGCGGCAGGTGCGGGGCGATGACCTGCAGCATCTGCGCGAAGATTTTCGGGGTGGCGGCGACGATGTTGCCGGACTCCAGAAAGCCTTCGTCGCCCATGAAGTTGCCGACCAGGGCGCCGGATTCCTGCGCGATCAAACTGCCGGCGGCGAGGTCCCAGGGTTGCAGGTGCATTTCCCAGAAACCGTCGTAGCGACCGCACGCCACGTAGCACAGGTCGAGCGCGGCGGAACCGGGGCGGCGCAGGCCGGAGGTGGCGAGCATCATGTCGCGGAACATGTTGAGGTAGGCCTCGGCGAAGCTGAAGTCGCGGAAGGGGAAGCCGGTGCCAATCAGGCATTCGGAGAGCTTGGCGCGTTTGCTGGCGCGGATGCGGCGGTCGTTGAGCATGGCGCCGCGGCCGCGGCTGGCGGTGAAGAGTTCGTTGCGCGCGGGGTCGTACACCACCGCCTGGGTGATTTGACCCTTGTGCTTCAGCGCGATCGAGATCGAATACTGCTGCAGGCCGTGCAGGAAATTGGTGGTGCCGTCGAGCGGATCGATGATCCACTGGTAGTCCTCGCCGTTCCTGGCGTCGGCCGTGCCGGACTCCTCTGCTAAAATCCCGTGATTTGGATAGGCGCCGAGCAGGATTTCGATGATGGCGCGTTCGGCCATTTGATCGACTTCGCTGACGTAATCGCGGTCCTGCTTGCTCCTTACGGTGAGCTGGTCGAGGTCGAGCGAGGCGCGATTGATAATCCGCCCCGCTTCGCGAGCGGCTTTCACCGCCGTATTGAGCATGGGATGCATGATGTCTGGCAATAGATTCAAAGAACGAGCTCAGCATTTTACTTGATGACACAGTCAGACCCGAAACTTCTCGCCAATATTCGTATCGTGCTGACGCGCACCAGCCACCCCGGCAATATCGGCGCGGCGGCGCGGGCGATGAAGACGATGGGGCTGTCGCAGCTTTATCTGGTGACCCCGGCTGTATTTCCCAACAGCCAGGCCGATGCGATGGCCGCGAGCGCGGGGGACCTGCTGGCGCAGGCGCACGTCTGTGCCACGCTGGCCGAGGCGCTGGCCGGTACCACGCTGGCGCTGGGCGTGTCGGCGCGGCGGCGCGATATCGTGGCCGACGTACTGACGCCGCCCGCAGCGGCCACCCGTCTGCTGACCGAGGCCCGGGCTGCCCCGGTGGCGCTGGTGTTCGGCAACGAGACCAGCGGGATGTCGAACGAGGAGCTGGGCTTGTGCCAGGGGCTGGTGACGATTGCCGCCAACCCGGACTACACCTCGCTCAATCTGGCGGCGGCCGTGCAAGTGCTGAGCTACGAAATTCGCCAGGCCTGGCTGGGCCATGCGAGCTGGCCGCAGCCCGCAATGGACGCGGCGACCGGGGACGAGCTGGAGCGGTTTTACGGCCACCTGGAAGCCGCGCTTGCCGAACTGGAATTCCTCAATCCCGGCTCGCCCAGCAAATTGATGCTGAAATTGCGGCGGCTGTTTGCGCGCACCCGACTGGCGAAGGAGGAAGTGAACATCCTGCGCGGGATCCTGACCGCGGCGCAGGGCGCGAAGCGGGCGGCAGTCAAGGCGCGGAATCTCAATAGTTGACTAGATAACTCGGAAATAGCATCCTTAATACATGAACCTGTTCAGCCAGCTCAAGGAAGACATTGCCGTCGTATTCGACCGCGACCCGGCGGCGCGCACGACCTTCGAGGTGGTCACGACGTATCCCGGCTTTCATGCCATGGTCATCCACCGCCTGGCGAACAAGCTGTGGCGCATGGAGTGGAAGTGGCTGGCGCGCTTTACCTCATACGTCGGGCGCTGGCTCACCGGAATCGAAATCCACCCCGGCGCCACCATCGGCCGCCGTGTTTTCATCGACCATGGCATGGGGGTGGTGGTGGGCGAAACCGCAGAGATCGGCGACGACTGCACCCTCTATCACGGCGTGACGCTCGGCGGCACCTCGTGGAACAAGGGCAAGCGCCATCCCACCCTGATGCCCGGCGTGGTGGTGGGGGCGGGCGCCAAGATTCTCGGCCCGATCACCATCGGCGCCAATGCCCGCGTCGGCTCCAACGCCGTCGTGGTGAAGGATGTGCCGGACAATGCGACGGCGGTGGGCATTCCGGCGCGCATCCTCGATAGCGCGGCCGAAATACAGCGCAACCAGCAGGCGGAAAAGCTCGGCTTCTCGGCCTATGCCATTTCGGCCGACATGAACGACCCGGTGGTGAAGGCGATTCACGGCCTGATCGACCATTCCGCCCACACCGACCACCGGCTGGAACTGATTCTGGCGCAGTTGCAAAAACTGGGCGTGGAAATGCCTGTGGGACAGGATCAACCAGACGATTTCGATCCGAACTATTTGAACAAAATAGTTGACTAAATCGTTAAGGTAAGGAATAGTTGACTAAATCGCTCGGGAATTTTATATTCGGGCGAAATTCAGGAGAACACGTCATGAGATTGACCACCAAAGGCCGCTTCGCCGTCACTGCCATGCTCGATCTGGCGCTGCGCGGCGGCAAGAATCCGGTGACGCTGGCTGGCATCAGCGAGCGCCAGGATATATCCCTGTCGTATCTGGAGCAGCTTTTCAGCCGTTTGCGTCGCCACGAACTGGTCGAAAGCGTACGCGGCCCCGGCGGCGGTTATTATCTCGCCCGGCCGCTTGGCGACGTCAGCGTGGCCGATATTATACGCGCAGTGGACGAACCCATCGATTCGACCCAGTGCGGGGGCAAGGAAAACTGCCAGGACGAACACCGCTGCATGACCCACGACCTGTGGGTTGGCCTGAATGCGCACATATATGATTATCTCGATAATGTGACACTGGCGACCCTGGTGGCCAAGCAGGAAGGATGTAAGGAAAAGGTGCTACAGGATCGCCGCGCCTTGAAGGTGACGCCGCTGGCGGCCTGATCCCGGACCAGGCAATCCAAGATTCAGCTATTGAGGTTAAGGGCAACACGATGAAAACACTGTATTTCGATTATTCCGCCACCACCCCGGTCGATCCCCGCGTGGCGGCCAGGATGATTCCGTATCTGACCGAGCACTTCGGCAACCCGGCGTCGCGCTCGCATCCGTATGGCTGGGAAGCCGAAGCTGCGGTGGAAGAGGCGCGCGCCCAGGTCGCCGCGCTGGTCGGCGCCGACCCGAAGGAAATCGTGTTCACCTCCGGCGCCACCGAATCGAACAACCTCGCCATCAAGGGCGCTGGCCATTTCTACTCGGCCACCAAGGGTAAGCACATCATCACCGTGCGCACCGAACACAAGGCCGTGCTCGACACCGTGCGCGAGATGGAGCGCCAGGGCTTCGAGGCGACTTATCTGAACGTTGCGGACAACGGCCTGCTCGATCTGGACGTGCTGCGCGCGGCGATCCGCCCCGACACCGTGCTGGTCTCGGTGATGGCGGTCAACAACGAGATCGGCGTGATCCAGGACATCGAGGCGATCGGCAGGATTTGCCGCGAAAAGGGTGTGATCTTCCACGTCGACGCGGCGCAGGCCACCGGCAAGATGCCGATCGACCTGAAGACGCTACCCGTGGATTTGATGTCGTTCTCGGCGCACAAGACCTACGGTCCCAAGGGCATCGGCGCGCTGTACGTGCGCCGCAAGCCGCGCATTCGCCTGGAAGCGCAGATGCACGGCGGCGGTCATGAGCGCGGCATGCGTTCGGGCACGCTGGCGACGCACCAGATCGTCGGCATGGGCGAAGCCTTCCGCATCGCCAAAGAAGAGATGGCGACCGAGAACGAGCGCATCCGCATGCTGCGCGACCGCCTCTACACCGGCCTCAAGGACATCGAGGAAGTGCACCTGAACGGCGACATCGACCAGCGCGTGCCGCACAACCTCAACGTCAGCTTCAACTTCGTCGAAGGCGAATCGCTGATCATGGCGATCAAGGATCTGGCGGTGTCAAGCGGTTCGGCCTGTACCTCGGCCAGCCTGGAACCGTCCTACGTGCTGCGCGCACTGGGCCGCAGCGACGAACTGGCGCACAGCTCGATCCGCTTCTCCATCGGCCGCTTCACCACCGAGGAAGAAGTCGATTACGCAATTAAATTGCTGCACGAAAAGATCGGCAAGCTGCGCGAGCTTTCCCCGCTATGGGAAATGTTCAAGGAAGGCGTCGATCTGAATTCCGTGCAGTGGGCTGCACACTAATATAGGAGCCAGGATTCAGGGATCAGGGTTCAGGGGATGTTGCGCTCCGCGCCTTGTTGATTGGCGCCGCCTTTGGCCGCACACCCCCCTGACCCCTGAATCCCGACCCCTGACCCCTAACTGAAAGGAGCAAAAAATGGCATACAGCGATAAAGTACTCGACCATTACGAAAACCCCCGCAACGTCGGTTCCTTCACCAAGGATGACGAGGGCGTCGGTACCGGCATGGTCGGCGCGCCCGCCTGCGGCGACGTGATGAAGCTGCAGATCAAGGTCGGCAAGGATGGTCTGATCGAAGACGCCAAGTTCAAGACCTACGGCTGCGGCTCGGCGATTGCATCCAGCTCGCTGGTGACCGAATGGGTCAAGGGCAAGACCCTCGACCAGGCGATGGAAATCAAGAACACCGCGATTGCCGAGGAACTCGCGCTGCCGCCGGTGAAGATCCATTGCTCGATCCTGGCCGAAGACGCGATCAAGGCCGCGGTCGCCGATTACAAACAGAAAAAGGGTCTGGAGTAAATCATGGCTGTGACCTTGTCCGAGCGCGCAGCGCAACACGTTACCAACTACATCGCCAAACGCGGCAAGGGTGTCGGCATCCGTCTCGGCGTGCGCACCACCGGCTGCTCCGGCATGGCCTACAAGCTGGAGTTCGCCGATGAGGCGCCCGAAGGCGACGAGGTGTTCACCAGCCACGGCGTGACCGTATTCGTCGACCCGAAAAGCCTGGCCTACCTCGACGGCACCGAGCTCGACTACGCCCGCGAAGGCCTCAACGAAGGTTTCAAGTTCAATAACCCGAACGTGAAGAACGAGTGCGGCTGCGGCGAGTCGTTCAACGTTTAAGGGGGCAGGGGTCGGGATTCAGGGGTCAGGGCTTTTGTGCGGCCTTTGGCCGCGTTTTGAAGGAACAACGCGCAGCACAAAGCCCCCTGAATCCTGACCCCTGATCCCTGGCCCCTGACAATGGACTTCTCCCAAACCCACTTCGAACTCTTCGGCCTGCCGCAATCGTATGCGCTGGATCGGGACAAGCTTGATGCGGCCTACCGCGAGCTGCAGAACACGGTGCATCCGGACCGTTTTGCTGCGCAGCCGGAGGCCGAGCAGCGGGTGGCGATGCAGTGGGCGACGCAGGTGAACGAGGCGTATCGGACGCTCAGGCATGCGGTGAACCGCGGTGTGTATCTGCTGAAACTGCATGGCATCGATGCATTCGACGCCAGCAATACCCGGATGGCGCCGGCCTTCCTGATGCAGCAGATGGAATGGCGCGAGGCGATCGAGGACGCGCGTGCCGGCAAGCGCATGACGGTGCTGGATGCCTTGACGGACGACCTGCGCGCTGCGCATCGCCGCATCGAGGCGCAACTGGCCGAGCTGATCGATACGGCGCACGACTATGAAGCGGCAAGTGAAGCCGTGCGCCAGCTGCGATTCATGGACAAACTCATCGCCGAAATCGGCGACGTCTACGAAGAACTGGAAAGTTAAGATGGCCCTGCTGCAAATCGCCGAACCCGGCATGTCCGCCGCCCCGCACCAGCACCGGCTGGCGGTCGGGATCGATCTTGGCACGACCAACTCGCTGGTGGCCACGGTGCGCTCCGGCCTTGCCGTGGTGCTGGACGACGAATCCGGGCATTCGTTGCTGCCCTCGGTGGTGCGCTACCACGCCAACGGCAAGGTCGATGTAGGTTACGTCGCGCAATCGGCGCAAAGCAGCGATCCCCACAACACCATCGCGTCGGTCAAGCGCTTCATGGGGCGCGGGATTGCCGACATCGAGGACATCGCCAGCCTGCCATACCGCTTCGTCGATGCGCCCGGCATGGTGCAGCTGAAAACCGCCGCCGGCGTGAAAAGCCCGGTCGAGGTCTCGGCCGAAATCCTCAAGGTGTTGCGCCGGCGCGCCGAGGCCGCCATGGGTGGCGAACTCGTCGGCGCGGTGATCACGGTGCCGGCGTATTTCGACGACGCCCAGCGCCAGGCCACCAAGGACGCCGCGCAACTCGCGGGCCTGAACGTGCTGCGCCTGCTTAACGAGCCGACTGCGGCGGCGATCGCCTACGGCCTCGACAACGCGTCGGAAGGCGTCTACGCGGTCTATGACCTCGGCGGCGGCACCTTCGATATTTCCATTCTCAAGCTGTCCAAGGGTGTTTTCGAAGTGCTCGCCACACACGGCGACTCGGCGCTTGGCGGCGACGATTTCGACCAGCGCATCTTCTGCTGGATGGTCGAGCAGGGCCGTTTTGCGCCGCTGTCGGCGGGCGACATGCGGCTGTTGCTGACCAAGGCGCGCGACGCCAAGGAAGCGCTGACCGAACACACCGAGGTGCGCGTCACCGCGGTGCTGTCGACCGGCGAAATGATGGATGCGACGCTGACGCAAGCCGGATTCAATGCCATGACCGCCGGTCTCGTCAGCAAGACGCTGGCGCCCACACGCAAGGCGCTGCGCGATTCCGGGCTTGCCGTGGACGAGGTCAAGGGCGTGGTGATGGTCGGCGGCTCCACCCGCATGCCGTGCATCCGCCAGGCCGTGGCCGACTTCTTCAGACAGACGCCGCTGACCAACCTCGACCCCGACAAGGTGGTCGCGCTCGGCGCGGCGATGCAGGCCGACGTGCTGGCGGGCAACCGCGCCGGCGACGACTGGCTCTTGCTCGACGTCATTCCGCTGTCGCTGGGCCTGGAAACCATGGGCGGACTCACCGAGAAGGTCATCCCGCGCAACACCACCATTCCCACCGCGCGTGCGCAGGAATTCACCACCTTCAAGGACGGCCAGACCGCGATGAGCGTGCACGTGCTGCAGGGCGAGCGCGAACTGGCGTCGGACTGCCGCTCGCTGGCGCGCTTCGAACTGCGCGGCATCCCGCCGATGGTGGCCGGCGCGGCGCGCATCCGTGTCACCTTCCAGGTCGACGCCGACGGTCTCCTGTCGGTGTCGGCGCGCGAGCAGAGCAGCGGCGTGGCAGCCAGCGTGCAGGTCAAACCGTCGTATGGCCTCGGCGACGAGGACATCACCCGCATGTTGAAGGACGCCTTCACCCACGCCAAAAACGACATGTTTGCGCGTGCGCTGAACGAGCAGCTCGTCGACGCGCAGGGCCTGATCGCCGCCACCCGCGCGGCGCTGGCGGCAGACGCCGCGCTGCTCGATGAAACCGAAACCGCGGCGATCGAAGCCGGCATCACCGCCCTTGAAAAGCTGATGGACGGCACCGATCATCTGGCCATCAAGCGCGGCATCGAGGCCCTGAATGCCGCCACCACCGAATTCGCCCAGCGCCGCATGGACCAGAACGTGCGCCGTGCAATGGCCGGGCAGAAACTGGAAACCTTCGGCTGATGCCCCCGCGCCATGTCGAATGCCGATTTCAGCGAATTCCTGCGGGTGCGGCTCGAAGCCCGGCGGATTTTCCGGGACGGTGCGTTAAAACGCTCCCCGACCGACACCCCAAAGCGGCCTGACCGTATCCAATTCAGCCTTACTTAAAAGACATGCCCCAAATCATCGTATTGCCCCACGTCGAACTCTGTCCCGAAGGCGCCGTCATCGACGCCAAGCCCGGCGACACCATTTGCGACACACTGCTCGCCAATGGCGTCGAGATCGAGCACGCCTGCGAAAAGTCCTGCGCCTGCACCACCTGCCATGTCATCGTGCGCGAAGGCTTCAATTCGCTGGAAGCGTCCACCGAAGAAGAGGATGATCTGCTCGATAAGGCCTGGGGGCTGGAACCGCAGTCGCGGCTATCGTGCCAGGCGCGCGTCGACGACAGCGACCTGGTGATCGAAATCCCCAAGTACACCATCAATATGGTCAAGGAAGGTCATTGAAATGAAGTGGACGGATACCCTCGATATTGCGATCGAACTCGCCGAAGCCCACCCCGAAATCGATCCGCGCACCATCCGCTTCACCGACCTGCATCGCTGGGTGATGGAACTGCCCGAATTCGAGGATGACGCCGAACATTCCGGCGAGAAAATCCTCGAAGCGATCCAGATGGCGTGGATAGACGAAGTCAACTAATTCAGCTAATTCAGCGGGCGCGTCGCGAGCTTGATTCAGGGAGAGCGGACTGACCGGTATCCCGGATTCAAGTCCCGCCCCCGCACTCATAGACGCCCTGGCTGGAGCGCTCGAGTTCCTGCTCATAGGTGAAGTGCTGCTCGTCTGCCTTTAGCGCAACGACGGCCGGGCTGTCGGAACCATTGTGATACAGCAAAGCCTTGATCACCGCGTTGGCGTCGCTAACGGGAGGCACCATCAGCATTTGCAACCGATCATATACTTCCCGATCGATCGTGATTTGCACTTGGTCTGTCATATTCGACTCCTGAAATGAAGTAGCAATTTCTATATAGTTCAAATACCCTGCCGTTCAAATCAGAAGCCGTTGCGGAGGTTCCATCTGTGCCTCTGAATGCACCCTCACACCGCAGGCTGGCGGTCGGTTCATTCGAACGTCCTGCCATGAAACCGGGGGGGCTGCTGTTTCAAGGCAGAAATGCCGCGCCCGCCTCGTGCTAGACTGCTCCAAAATTTGAGACACGCATGGCCGAGGAGACAGATCTTTCCCGCACCGAACCGGCAAGTCCACGACGCCTGCAACAGGCGCGCAGCGCGGGCGATGTGCCGCGTTCCGCCGAACTCACCGCATGGGTGGTGTTGCTGACGGCGCTGGGCGTGCTGGCCTGGCTGGCGCCGCGCCTGCTGGATGCCTTGCAAGTTCTGACCGCGGCGGCGTTCACTCACGCGGCACAGCCGCTTTCCCCGGTTTTCCTTGAAGCGGCACAGTCCGCGCTGTGGGCGGTGCTGCCTGTGCTGGTCGCCATTTTTGTCGCTGCGCTGGTGGCGCCGATGCTGCTTTCGGGCTGGGTGTATGCGCCCAATGTGGCCCAGGCCGACTTGACGCGTGCCAACCCATTCAAGCCTTTTGCCCGGCTGTTCTCGGCCGATTCCCTGTTCGACGGGATGCTGGCGCTGCTGAAACTGGCGCTCGCTGCCGCTGCAGTGGGGTGGGCGCTGGCCAGCGGCTGGCCGGATCTGCAAGATCTGACCGGCAGCGTGACGGGCGTGGCGCTGGGCGAGACGGCCGGCTGGATCGGGCGGGGTGTGCTGGCGCTGGCGGCGGCGCTGACGCTGGCGGCGGCGCTGGACGCGGGCTGGCGCTGGTGGCGCTACCTGCGCCGCCATGCGATGACCTGGCAGGAGGTGCTGGCCGAGGCGCGCGAAGCCGAGGGCAGCCCGGAAATGCGTGCACGGCTGCACGGCCGCCAGCAGCAGGCGGGGCAGGGCCGGCATGTTGACGAGGTGATCGGATGAGCGCGCAGGGCGTGATGGTGATGGGCATGCCGGTGAACCGGCTGGCGGTGCCGATGCTGGTGCTGCTGATTCTGGCGATGATGATATTGCCGCTGCCCACCTTTATGCTCGATGTGCTGTTCACGCTCAACATCGCGCTGGCGATGATCGTGATGCTGGTGAGCCTGAACGCGCGGCGCCCGCTGGATTTCTCGGTGTTCCCCACGGTGCTGCTGCTGACGACGCTGCTGCGCCTGTCGCTCAACGTTGCCTCCACCCGCATCATCCTGATGCAGGGCCACACCGGGCCTGACGCTGCGGGCAAGGTGATCGAGTCCTTCGGCAACTTCCTGGTCGGCGGCAACTACGTTGTCGGCTTCGTGGTGTTCCTGATCCTGGTCATCATCAACTTTGTCGTCATCACCAAGGGCGCCGGGCGCATCGCCGAGGTGGCGGCGCGTTTCACCCTGGATTCGATGCCGGGCAAGCAGCTGGCGGTCGATGCCGACCTCAATGCCGGCTTCATCAACGAAAGCGAAGCGCGTGCGCGCCGCCACGAAATCGGCCGTGAAGCAGACTTCTACGGCGCGATGGACGGCGCCTCCAAGTTCGTGCGCGGCGATGCCATTGCCGGCATCGTCATTCTGCTGGTCAACCTGATCGGCGGCGTTCTGGTCGGGTTGTTCCAGCACGAGCTGGGGTTGACCGAGGCGCTCGGGCGTTACGCGCTGCTGACGGTGGGCGACGGCCTGGTGACGCAGATTCCGGCGCTGATCATTTCGACCGCGGCGGGCATCGTGGTCAGCCGCGCGTCGAGCGAGCAGGACCTGTCGCGCGAGTTTTCCACCCAGATATTCGGCCGGCCGCAGACGCTGTATGTCGCCGCCGCGGTGCTGGGCGCGCTGGGGCTGATCCCGGGGACGCCGCACCTGGCGTTTCTCGTCATCGCAGCGGTTCTGGGCGGGCTGGGATTGTGGCTGATGCTGCGCCAGCGCACGGCGCTTGATTTTGAGCCGCTGGCGCTGATCGAAGAGGACATCGCGCCGGCCGATGTCACCTGGGACGACATTCCGCCGGTCGACGTGCTGGCGCTCGAAGTCGGCTACCGGCTGATCCCGCTGGTCGACCGCAACCAGGGCGGGGCGGCGCTAACGAAGATCACCGAGGCGCGCCGCCGCTTTGCCACCGACATGGGGCTGGTGGTGCCGCTCATTCGCGTGCGCGACAACCTTGACCTCAAGCCCGGCAGTTATCGCATCACCCTCAAGGGCGTCGACGTCGCCCACGGCGAGCTTCCCGGCGGCCAGGTGCTGGCGGTCGACATGGGCGACGTGCTGGGGCAGCTTGACGGCACGCCGGGGGTGGACTCGCTGACCGGGCTGGCCGGTGTCTGGATCGACGCCGGGCGGGTCGAGGAAGCCGAACTGCGCGGTTTCGTGGTGCTGGAGCCTGCCGAACTGATTGCGCGCCAGGTCGAAGCCGTGTTCCGCCAGCACACGCCGGAGCTGCTGGGGCGCAGCGAAGTGCAGCAACTGCTCGACACGCTGGCGCGCAGCCACCCCGGACTGGTCGAGGACGTGACGCCGCGCCACCTGCCGCTGACTGGCGTGCAGGCGGTGCTGCAGCAACTGATCGCGGAAAACGTCTCGATCCGCGACACCCGCACCCTGTTCGAAACCCTGGCTGCACGCGCGCCGAAAAGCCAGGCGATCGACGATCTGGTGGAAACCGTGCGCGCGGCGCTGGGACGCAGCATCGTCGACCGCCTGTTCGAAGGCAGTAACACGCTGCAGGTGATCGGGCTGGCGGCCGCCACCGAAACCCGTTTGCTGAACGAGATGGGCGACGAGGGCGAGGCCCTGCTGTCGCCCGCCACGCTGGATGCCCTGAACGATGCCGCCGAGCGCGTGCTGGCCGAGCAGGAAGGCGCAGGCTATCCGCCGGTGCTGCTGACTTCGCCCGGCCTGCGCGCCATTCTGGCGCGGCTGCTGCGGCGCAACCTGCCGCGTCTTGCGGTGATTGCCTACGCCGAGGTGCCTGCCGATAAAATAGTGCAGGTAAGCACGGAACTGAGCATAGGAGAGGGCACATGAGCGTGCAGGTATTCGTCGCGGCGAACGCGCGCGAAGGTCTGACGCGTGTTCGCCGCGAGCTGGGCGACGACGCCGTGGTGCTTTCCACGCGGCCGCACCCGCAAGGCGTCGAACTGCTGGCCAGCGCCTACGGCGAACTGGCGGTGCCGGCCGTCGACGAGGCGCCCGACACCCCCGGCAGCTCACGCATCCTGAACGAGCTGTCGCGCCTGCGCGGCATGCTGCAAAACCAGCTGGCGGGCTTTGCCTGGGGCGCGGGGCGGCGGCGCGACCCGGCGCGGGTGGCGCTGATGCAGACGCTGTTCGCGGCCGGCTTCGGCAGTGCGCTTGCCCGCACCCTGGCCGCGCGCCTGCCGCGCGGGCTCGACACCGACGCCGCCCAGCGCTGGTTGCGCCAGGTGCTGATTCGCAACCTGCCGCTGCAGGGGCGCGAAGCCGACCTGCTGGCGCGGGGCGGCCGTTACGCACTGGTCGGCTCGACCGGCTCGGGCAAGACCACCACGCTGGCAAAGCTCGCCGCGCGAGGCGTGGATGCGCATGGCGCCAGCGAGGTGGCGCTGGTGGCCGCCGATGTCTACCGCATTGGCGCAGCGGCGCAATTGACGGTATATGCCGACCTGCTGGGCGCAGCGCTCCATGTGGCTGAAGACCAGGCCAGGCTGGCGCAGCTGTTGCCTGAGCTAGCCGCCAAAAAACTGGTGCTGATCGACACCGCGGGGTTTGCGCCGGCCGACCCGCGCGTCCGCGCGGGTCAGGCGCTCGATGCCCTGGGCGTGCGCCGTCTGGTGGCGATTTCCGCCAGCCAGCAAGGGGCGGCGATCGAGCAGGCGATGGCGTACTTTGGCCAGGGCGCGGCCGCCTGCATTCTCACCAAACTCGACGAAACTCCACAGCCGGGCGCGGCGCTCGACAGCCTGATCCGCCATCGCCTGCCGCTGGCGTATATCAGCGGCGGGCAGCGCGTGCCGGAGGACCTTCACGTGCCCAGCGCCGCCTACCTCATCGACCGCGCGTTGAAGGGGGGCCAGCTCGCCACCCCGTATGCGCTGGAGGCCGAAGACTGGCCGCTGTTTGCCGGCGTCGAGGCCGAACGCGCCGAGCGCCGCACCCTGAAGGGCATAAATGGCGCCTGACCAGGCCGCCGGGCTCAGGCGGCGGCGCGCCCGGCAGCCGCCGCCTTGCATCCACTGTTTTTTCGACGCCGCCGGATCCTCCGCCCGGCTGGCGCAGGCGCTGCGCCGGCGCGGCCTGTATTCACTGCTGATCGATGCCCGCGGGCGGATATTTTCCGATTATCCGACCCGCAGCTTGTTCGACTGGAAGCAACAACTCGAGCGTGGCCAGCCGCACAGGCTGCCCATGCCATATGGCGATGGCTGGTATGCGCCGGGCATAAGGGGAGACGAACCGACATTGATGGCTGTTGCGCGGGACTACGATTGCATTGTGTTCGATGCGCGCCCTGACGCGCCGGACTGGGCAGCGCCGCCGGGCGCGGCCCAGGCCGTCGTCCTGGAAGTGAATGCCACGAACGCATCGAGCTTGCAGGGCTACGCCCTGCTCAAAACGCTGGCTCACTCGGGCGTGTCATTCAGCGTCGGCCTGCTAGGGGACGCCGCCGCCTGCGAACATCTGCAGGCGGCGTGCAAAAGGTTTCTCGATCCCGCGTTCGGCCGGGCCGTTTACAGCGTCGCCCGCGAGGATGACGCATTCGCCGCGCTTGCCGTTAGAATGGCGCACGAGGAGACGCGCCCGACGGCACGTTATAAAACAGAAAACACTGAAAGCATGGCCTTGAAACATGGCGGTTAAACCAACGCAGCAAGCAACGTCGCAAGATGCACAAATCGCCAAATATGCGCCGCTGGTCAAGCGCATTGCGTATCACATGATGGCGCGCCTGCCGGCCAGCGTCGAAGTCGACGATCTCATCCAGGTGGGCCTGATTGGCCTGATGGATGCGGTATCCCGCTTCGACGGCAACCAGGGCGCCCAGTTCGAATCCTATGCCACCCAGCGCATCCGCGGCTCCATGCTCGACGAACTGCGCGAGGCCGACTGGCTGCCGCGTCATGTGCGGCAGAAATCGCGGCAGATCGAATCCGCCATCAGCCGGCTGCAACAGCGCAACGGCAAGTCGCCGACCGAGCAGGAAATCTCGGCCGAGCTTGGCGTTCCGATCGATCAGTATCAATCCATGCTGGGCGACGTGAGATGCTCGCAACTGCTGTATTACGAAGACTTCTCCGACGAGGACAGCGCCAGCTTCCTGGAGCGCTATCTGGTCAGCGGCAGCAACGATCCGCTTGCCGTGCTGGAGGACGAAGGCTTCCGCGACAGCCTGATCGCCGCGATCCACCATCTGCCCGAGCGCGAACGCAGCATGATGGGCATGTACTACGAACAGGACATGAACCTGAAGGAAATCGGCGCGGTGCTCGGCGTGTCCGAATCGCGCGTGTGCCAGCTGCATTCACAGGCGGTTGCGCGCCTGCGGGCCCAGCTCAAGATCTGGAAGAGCTGAGGCAGCAGGCCCCGTGCGGGGCCAAGCGCGGATAAATCCGCGATAATGGCGGCTTGTTTATCCAGCCCGTATCTGCCGCCATGAGCCAAGCCCCCCTCACAAAAACCTCAGCCAGAAAAAAAGCCCTCGATTATCACCGCCTGCCCAAGCCCGGCAAGATCTCGGTCGAATCGTCCAAACCCTGTTCCACGCAAGAGGATCTGTCCCTGGCCTACACGCCGGGGGTCGCCCAGCCAGTGCTGGAAATCGCGAAAAATCCTGAAAAGGCCTACGACTACACCAACAAGGGCAACCTGGTTGCGGTGATCACCGACGGCACCGCCATTCTGGGCCTGGGCAACCTCGGTCCGCTCGCCGCCAAGCCGGTGATGGAAGGCAAGGCCGTGCTGTTCAAGCAATTCGCCGGCATCGACGTCTACGACATCGAGGTCAATGCCAGGACGCCGCAGGACTTCATCAATGTGGTGGTGGCGATTGCGCCGACCTTCGGCGGGATCAACCTCGAAGATATCGCCGCGCCGCACTGCTTCGAGATCGAGGCGGCGCTGAAGAAGACGCTCGACATCCCGGTGTTCCACGACGACCAGCACGGCACCGCCACCATCATCTGCGCCGGCCTGATCAACGCCCTGCGCGTGCAGGGCAAGACGCTGGAAACCGCGAAGATCGTCTGCCTCGGCGCCGGTGCTGCCGGCATTGCTTCGCTCAATCTGCTGGTGGCGATGGGTGCGAAAAAGACCAACATCATGCTGGTCGACTCCAAGGGCGTGGTGCACAAGGAACGCACCGACCTCAACAGCTTCAAGAAGGCCTACGCGCGCAAAACGAAATTGCGCACGCTGGAAGACGTGATGACCGGAGCGGATGTGTTCGTCGGTGTCTCCGGCGCCAACCTGGTGAGTCCCGCAATGGTGAAAAGCATGGCCGACCGGCCGGTGGTCTTCGCGCTCGCCAACCCCGATCCCGAGATCGCGCCGGACAAGGCCCGTGCCGTGCGCAGCGACCTCATCATGGCGACCGGACGTTCGGATTATCCCAACCAGGTCAACAACGTGCTGGGCTTTCCCTTCATCTTCCGCGGCGCGCTCGATGCGCGTGCCAGACAGATCACCCAGGACATGCTGATCGCAGCCGTTCACGCGCTGGCGGAACTCGCGCGCGAGCCGGTGCCGGCATCGGTGCTGAAGGCCTACAAGCTCACCAAGCTGAAATTCGGCCCGGACTACATCCTGCCCAAGCCGTTCGATCCGCGTCTTGCCGAACGCGTGCCGCAGGCGGTGGCGAAGGCGGTGGTGAAGAAGACAGCAAAAAAACGATAAAGGGCAAGTGCCGTGAAGACGAACTTTGTGCTGATTGATTACGAGAACGTGCAGCCTGAGGCCGTGGCCGAACTCGACAAAGAACATTTTAAAGTCATGGTTTTCGTCGGCGCGAATCAGGCGAAGGTCACGTTCGAGGTGGCTTCAATGCTTCAGCGTATGGGGGGTAAGGCCGAGTACATCAAGATCACGGGCAACGGTTCAAACGCGCTCGATTTCCATATCGCTTTCTATATCGGGCAACTCGCCGCACGCGAGCCGGATGCCTGCTTTCATATCATCTCGAAAGATGCTGGCTTCGATCCGTTGATCCAGCATTTGAAGGATAGAAAAATTCTTGTTGGCCGTTCAAAGAGCGTGATGGACATGCCCCTTGTGAAGGCAGCTAACGCCCAATCTTCACCGGACAGGCTGACTATGATCATTGGCGATTTAAAACGACGTGGCACCGCGAAACCAAGGGTGGTGAGGACGCTTTCCAACACCATCAATGCTCTGTTTCAGAAACAATTGTCCGAGAAGGAACTGACATCGATGTTGACCGAATTGCAAAGTCGGGGTGTTATCGAAATCAACGATACCAAGGTGTCGTATACGCTCCCTGCCTGATGCAGATATTTTGAACTCTGGAAAAGCGTGAATCCAAAATTGCGCCCGACCTATCTCAACCTGTTCCGCATCCACCTGCCTTTGCCGGGCTGGGTGTCGATCCTGCACCGGGTTTCGGGCGCCCTGCTGTTCGCGGCCCTGCCGTTCGGGGTGTGGGCCCTGTCGGTGTCGCTGGCGGATGAAGCCGGTTTTCAGCGCATTGCCGGATGGCTTGCCCATCCGCTGGCCCGGCTGGTTCTGCTCGGCTTGATCTGGGCGTTTGTGCATCATCTCCTGGCCGGCTTGCGCCATCTGGCGCTGGACGTGCACTGGGGTGTGGATTTGCGTCATGCGCGGCAGACGGGGAGCGCGGTATTGCTGGCAACCGGCCTGGTCACGCTGCTTGCCGCCTGGAGACTGTTCGCATGAAATCGGCCACCGGCTCGCACACCGGAACCGGCGCCTGGCTGCTGCAGCGTGCCACGGCGGTTGTGCTGGCGCTGGTTCTGCCGGGGCTGGCAATGTACTTCCTGACTGCGCTGCCGGCCGATTTCGCCGGCTGGCAGGCGCTGTTCGCGCCGCTGTGGCTGCGCGTGCTGATGCTGCTGACGACAGCGGCGCTGGCGCTGCACGCCTGGGTGGGGATGCGCGACATCTTCATGGACTATGCCCACCCAACGGTGTTGCGGCTGACGCTCCATCTGGCGGTGATCCTTACCTTGGCGGGCAGCGTGGCCTGGCTGGCCGCGATTTTGTTTGGCACAGCGTGGAGCGCGGCATGAACACGCGCCGCTTCGACGCCCTCATCATCGGCGGCGGCGGCGCGGGCCTGCGCGCCGCGCTGCAGCTGGCGCGCTCGGACTACAAGGTCGCGGTGGTATCGAAGGTGTTTCCCACGCGATCGCACACGGTGTCGGCGCAGGGCGGCATCACCGCCGCGCTCGCCAACGTCGACGACGACCGCTGGGAATGGCACATGTACGACACGGTCAAGGGCGGCGACTGGCTCGGCGACCAGGACGCGATCGAGTTCATGTGCCGCGAGGCCGCGAGCGCGGTGTACGAACTCGAACACATGGGGCTGCCGTTCTCAAGGCTGGACAACGGAAAAATTTACCAGCGCCCGTTCGGCGGCCAGTCCAAGCATTTCGGCGGCGAGCAGGCCTCCCGCACCTGCGCCGCCGCCGATCGCACCGGTCATGCGCTGCTGCACACGCTGTACCAGCAGAACATCGCCCACCGTACGCAGTTCTTCGACGAATACTTCGCGCTCGACCTGATTCGCGATGCCGAAGGCTACTGCCTCGGCGTGACGGCGATTTCCATCGAGACCGGCGAGCCGCTGCTGATCGAGGCGCGCGCGACGCTGCTCGCCACTGGCGGGGCAGGGCGGGTGTTCGGCAACAGCAGCAACGCCATGATCAACACCGGCGACGGCCTCGGCATGGTGCTGCGCGCCGGCTTGCCGCTGCAGGACATGGAATTCTGGCAGTTCCATCCCACCGGCATCGCCGGCGTCGGTTGCCTCATCACCGAGGGCGTGCGCGGCGAGGGCGGTTATCTTCTGAACAAGAACGGCGAGCGCTTCATGGAGCGCTACGCGCCGCATGCGAAGGATCTGGCCGGGCGTGACGTGGTAGCGCGCGCCATCGCCATCGAGATCGCCGAAGGGCGCGGCTGCGGTGCGCGTGGGGATCACGTCGATCTCAAGCTCGATCACCTGGGCGAAACGCTCATCGCCGAAAAGCTGCCCGGCATCCGCGACCTGTCGATCCGCTTCGCCGGCGTCGATCCGGTCAGGGCGCCGATCCCGGTCGCCCCCACCGCGCACTACATGATGGGCGGCATCCCCACCAACCTGCACGGCCAGGTCGTCGCGCCGGCGCGCTTCGGTCCCGAGGAACCGGTGCCGGGCCTGTACGCCGTGGGCGAATGCGCCTGCGTCTCGGTGCATGGCGCCAACCGGCTGGGCGGCAACTCGCTGCTCGACCTGATCGTGTTTGGCCGTGCCGCAGGCCTGCACATGCTGGAGTATCTGCGCGACAACCCATACCCCCGAGCCTTGCCCGACAATGCGGCCGAGGCCAGCCTGGCGCGCTTGAATCGTTGGGACCGCCCCGGCAGCGAACGCGTGGCGGCGATCGCCGACGATCTCAGGCGCATGATGCAGACCCACGCCGGCGTATTCCGCACCGACGCGGTGTTGCGCGCGGGGCTGGAAAAGCTCGACGCGCTGGAAGACCGTCTGGCGCATGCCGGGCTGCGGGACGCCAGCCGCGTCTTCAACACCGCGCGCATCGAGGCGCTGGAACTGGAAAACCTGATCGGCGTGGCGCGCGCGACGCTGGTGTCGGCAATCCACCGCACCGAGAGCCGCGGCGCGCACACGCGGGAGGATTTCCCTGCGCGCGACGACGCGCATTGGCTGAAGCACACGCTGTATTCGCGCGAGGGGGATCAGGTGGATGCCAAGCCGGTGCGGCTGAAGCCCTTGACGGTGGAGACGATCCAGCCGAAAGCGCGGGTGTATTGATGGAATGCTGGTCATTGCGAGGCGAAGCCGAAGCAATCCAGAGTGCTTGCGGATGAATTCGCCTAAGCAGCCCGCGGTCTACATCCTCGCCAGCAAGCGGAATGGCACGCTTTATACCGGCGTGACATCGGATCTGGTGAAGCGGACGTGGCAGCACAAGAATGATTTGGCTGACGGATTCACAAGGAAATACTCGGTGCACATGCTGGTCTATTACGAACTTGCTGATGAAATGTGTGCGGCCATTGCGCGGGAAAAGCAGATCAAGGGCGGATCAAGGGCCAGGAAGCTCGCTTTGATCGAATCGATGAATCCTGGCTGGCGCGATTTATATGACGACATACTTGGATAGTGCGCGTAGTCCTGGATTGCTTCGGCTGCGCCTCGCAATGACGGCTTACCCGGTCATTGCGAGCGACGCGAAGCAATCCAGAATGCATGCGAAGTCGATGGCCCGTGAGTCACTTTGGCCTCCAGCACCTCACATTGATCGTTCAAACCAGCTTTTCATTGGCGCACGGTGTTCTGGATTGCTTCGGCTGCGCCTCGCAATGACGAAGGAGGGGCAAGCATGAAATTCCGCCTCTACCGCTACCACCCCGAGTCCGGCGAAAAGCCTTTCATGCAGGACGTCGAGCTCGACATCGACCCTGCCAGCAAGATGCTGCTCGACGCGCTGCTGGCGATCAAGGCGCAGGACGAGACGCTGTCCTTGCGGCGTTCCTGTCGCGAAGGCGTGTGCGGGTCGGACGCGGTGAACGTCAACGGCCGCAACCGGCTGGCGTGCATCACTCCCTTGTCCGAACTGAAAGAACCCATCGAGGTGCGGCCGCTGCCGGGGTTGCCTGTGATCCGCGACCTGATCGTCGACATGGAGCCATTCTTCAAGCAGTACCGTTCGATCAAGCCGTGGCTGATCAACGACGAGCCCGAGCCGGAGGTCGAGCGCCTGCAAAGCCCTGCCGACCGCGCGCTGCTCGACGGCGCCTACGAGTGCATCCTGTGCGCCTGCTGCACCACGGCGTGTCCCTCGTTCTGGTGGAATCCGGACACCTTCGTCGGCCCGGCCGGGCTGTTGCAGGCGTATCGCTTCATCGCCGATTCACGCGACGAGGCGACCGCCGCGCGGCTCGACAACCTGGAGGACCCGTACCGGCTGTATCGCTGCCGCGGCATCATGAACTGCGTCGATGTCTGCCCCAAGGATTTGAACCCGACGGCGGCGATCGGGCGCATCAAGTCGCTGCTGGTGAAACGTCGTGTCTGACGGCTTCGCCCCCTCACCCCAACCCTCTCCCGCTTGCGGGAGAGGGGGCGAACGTGATGCCCAAACCGATAGAATCGCCTGGCGCTGCCGGCGCGGGCTGCTGGAGCTGGATCTCTGGCTGGGTGGCTTTTGGGCGGCGCACCGCGCTACACTTCAGCCTTGCGAGACGGCGGCGCTGGAGCGCCTGTTGGGCCTGTCGGACATGGAGATCCTCGACCGGCTGCACGGCCGGTCGCCTGCGGGCGATGCCGGGCTGGAAATTCTGGTTCAACGCCTGCAACATTATCGAGCAGAAACATTTTTGGAATCACAATGACAAAAACCGTCACCCTCACCTTCAGCGACGGCAGCCCTTCGATCGAATTGCCGATCGAGCAGGGCACCTACGGCAAGCCGGTGATCGATATCCGCGCACTCGGCGCGCACGGCTATTTCACCCATGATCCCGGCTTCACCGCCACCTCCAGCTGCACCTCGGCCATTACCTATATCGACGGCGACGAAGGTCTGCTGTGCTACCGCGGCTACCCGATCGAGGCGCTGGCCTACCAGTCGGATTTCATGGAAGTCAGCTACCTGCTGCTGCACGGCGAACTGCCGACGGTCGAGCAGAAGCTGGCGTTCGAGCAGTCAATCCGCCACCACACCCTGCTGCACGACCAGATGGAAAACGTGTTCCGCGGTTTTCGCCGCAGCGCCCATCCGATGGCGGTGATGATCGGCGTGACCGGCGCGATGTCGGCCTTCTATCACAAGGGACTGGACAACTTCAATCCGCAGCATCGCGAGATCGTCGCCCATCGGCTGATCGCCAAGATTCCCACGGTGGCGGCCTGGGCCTACAAGTTCAACGAGGGCCAGCCCTTCGTCTATCCGCAGAACCGGCTCTCGTATGCCGAAAACTTCATGCACATGATGTTTTCCAGCCCCTGCGAGCCCTACGAGCCGAATCCGGTGCTGGCGCGCGCGCTCGACCGCATTTTCATCCTGCACGCCGACCACGAGCAGAACGCCTCGACCTCGACCGTGCGCCTGGCCGGCTCCAGCGGCGCCAATCCGTATGCCTGCATCGCCAGCGGCATGGCCTCGCTGTGGGGACCGCTGCACGGCGGCGCCAACGAAGCGGTGCTGCACATGCTGGAGGAGATGGACGATGTCTCGAAGATCCCGGGATTCATCAAGCGCGCCAAGGACAAGTCCGATCCGTTCCGCCTGATGGGCTTCGGCCACCGCATCTACAAGAACATGGATCCGCGCGCCGCGATCATCCGCCAGACCTGCTACGAGGTGCTGGACGAGCTCGGCCTGCGCGACGATCCGCAGTTCAAGATTGCGCTCGAGCTCGAACGCATCGCGCTGGAGGACGAGTATTTCATCGAGAAGAAGCTCTATCCCAACGTCGATTTCTATTCCGGAATCATCTTCCGCGCCATGGGCATTCCCACCAGCATGTTCACCGCGATCTTCGCGCTGGCGCGCACCGCCGGCTGGGTGGCGCAGTGGCACGAAATGCTGTCCGACCCAGCGCACAAGATCGGCCGCCCGCGCCAGCTCTACACCGGTTTGGCGCGGCGCGAATTCGTGCCGCTGGATCAGCGCGGAATCGGATAACGATTCCCGTCCTGCATGAGCGCACCTGACTGGCAGCTGACTTCGCCGCTGTATGCGAGCAATGCGGCGTATCTGGAACAGTTCGGCGACGATGCGCTAGCACCCTGGCTGTCGCAGCCCCTGCCGGGCACGGCGCCCCAATCGGATGCCGCGCAGGTCGCGGTCCTGCGGCTGATCAACGCTTACCGCTATCTGGGGGTGCGCCGCGCCGAGCTCGACCCCCTGCGGCGCTTCGAGCCGCCGCCCACTCCCGAACTCGATCCCGAGCACTATGGGCTGACCGAGGCGGACCTGACGCGCGAATTCGAGACCGGCTCCCTGTTCGGCGTGGCGCGCACCTCCCTGGCCGACATCCTGCAGCGCCTGCGCGCCTCGTACTGCGGGCACGTCGGTGTCGAATACATGCACATCACCGACGTCGCGCGCAAGCGCTGGCTGCAGGAGCGGATCGAATCGGCGCAGGGACGCTTCGGGGTGTCCGCCGACCTGAAAAAGAAGCTGCTCAAGCGACTGACCGACGCCGAGACGCTGGAGAAATTCCTCCACACGCGCCATGTCGGGCAGAAGCGTTTCTCGCTCGAGGGCGCCGAGAGCCTGATCCCGCTGCTCGACCAGGTGATCGCGCGCTGCGCCCGCCATGGCGTCAGGGAAATCGTGATCGGCATGGCGCATCGCGGGCGCATCAACGTGCTGGCGAACATCATGGGGCGCTCGCTGGAAAGCCTGTACGAGGAGCCTGTGAACGGCGGCCCCGACACGCCGCTGTCGGGCGACGTCAAATACCACCAGGGATTTTCCACCGATTTCGCCACGCCCTACGGCCCGGTGCACGTGGCGCTGGCGTTCAATCCCTCGCATCTCGAAATCGTGCATCCGGTGGTGCGCGGCTCGGTGCGCGCGCGCCAGGACCGGCGCGGCGACGTGCTCGGCTATGAGGTGGTGCCGGTGATCCTGCACGGCGACGCTGCGCTGTCGGGGCAGGGCGTGGTGATGGAAAGTCTCAACATGTCGCAGACGCGCGGCTTCCGCAACCACGGCGCGATCCACGTCGTCATCAACAACCAGATCGGCTTCACCACCTCCGACCCGCGCGACGTGCGCTCGACGCTGTACTGCACCGACGTGGCGAAGATGGTCGAGGCGCCGGTGCTGCACGTCAACGGCGACGACCCCGAGGCGGTGGCATTCGCGGTACAGACGGCGGTCGACTTCCGCTACACTTTTCACAAGAACTGTTTCATCGACCTGGTGTGCTACCGCCGCCACGGCCACAACGAGCAGGACGAGCCGCTCGCCACCCAGCCCTTGATGTATCGCCGGATCCAGGCGCACCCCAGCACCCGCACCCTGTATGCGCAGCGGCTGGTCGACGAGGGGGTGCTGACCCAGGCGCAGACCGACGACATGGTCGATGGCTGCCGCGAGCGGCTGGAGCACGGCGAGTCGCTGAGCCCGCCGGCGCTGTCCGACTTCAAGGAAACCTTCAGCATGGACTGGGGCCGCTTCAAGGGTGCCCGGACCGCCGACGTGCCGACCGCGGTGCCGGCCGCGCGGCTGGATTTCCTGGGCGAGCGCATCACCACGCTGCAGCACGAGATCGAACTGCATTCGCGGGTACAGAAAGTGCTGGACGACCGCCGCCGGATGCGGGCCGGCGAACTGCCGCTCGACTGGGGCTACGCCGAGACGCTTGCCTACGCCAGCCTGCTCGACGCTGGCTACAGCGTGCGGCTGTCGGGGCAGGACTCGGCGCGCGGCACCTTCTTCCACCGCCACGCAGTGTGGCACGACCAGAAGCGCGAACGCCGCCAGAGCGGTGTCTACATCCCGCTCGAGCACGTCCACCACCAGCAGGGCAATTTCACCATCATCGATTCGCTGCTGTCGGAAGAGGCGGTGCTGGCGTTCGAGTACGGCTATGCCACCGCCGACCCCGACACCCTGGTGGTGTGGGAAGCGCAGTTCGGCGACTTCGCCAACGGCGCGCAGGTGGTGATCGACCAGTTCATCGCCAGCGGCGAGGCCAAGTGGGGGCGGTTGTGCGGGCTCACGCTGATGCTGCCGCACGGCTTCGAAGGACAGGGGCCGGAGCATTCCTCGGCCCGGCTCGAACGCTTCCTGCAGCTGTGCGCGCAGGACAACATCCAGGTCTGCGTGCCGACGCTGCCGGCGCAGATGTTCCACCTGTTGCGCCGGCAGATCGTGCGCCCGCTGAGGAAGCCGCTGGTGATCCTGAGCCCGAAAAGCCTGCTGCGCCACCCCGCTTCCACCTCGTCGCTGGCGGATCTTGCAAGTGGCGCATTTCTGCCGGTGATCGACGATCCGCGCGCACCGCGCCAGGCGAAACGCGTGGTGGCGTGCAGCGGGCGGGTGTGGTTCGACCTCGAGGCGGCGCGTGCGGCGCGCGGGCTGGGCGACGTTGCGTTGATCCGGATCGAGCAGCTCTATCCCTTTCCCGAAGAGGCATTCTGCGCGGCGCTGGATGCCTATCCGCAGGCCGCCACTTTCGTCTGGGCGCAGGAGGAACCGATGAACCAGGGCGCCTGGTTCCAGACCTTGCACCACCTCAACCATTGCGCACGGGATGGCAAGCGTTTCCATTACGCCGGCCGCCCGGCCGCCGCCGCGCCGGCGTCGGGCTACCTGTCGCGCCACCGTGCGGAACTGGAAGCGCTGCTGAACGACGCGCTGGAGACTCCTTATGAAAATTGAAGTGCGCGTGCCGGCGCTGTCCGATTCGGTGGCCAGCGGCACCCTGCTGCCGTGGCGCAAGCAGGTCGGCGAGGCGGTCGCGCGCGACGAAACCCTGGTCGACCTGGAAACCGACAAAGTGATCCTGGAAATTCCGTCGCCCGCTTCGGGAACCCTGGTCGAAGTTCGTCAGGCCGAGGGCGCCGTGGTCAAGGCCGAAGAAGTGGTGGCGGTGATCGAGACCGGGGAGGGTGCCGCCGCGGCCGCGCCTGCCGAAAAGCCCGCGCAGCCGGCGCCGGCAGCGCCCGTCATGCCGGCTGCCGTGAGCGAGCCGGCACCGGAGCAAAAGCCCAGCGCACCGCTGCCCGCCGCGCCGGCCGCGCCGGTCGTCCCGCAAGGCGAAACCCGCCGCGTGCCGATGTCGCGGCTGCGCAGCCGCGTCGCCGAGCGCCTGGTCGCCGCGCAGCACACCGCCGCCATGCTCACCACTTTCAACGAGGTGAACATGCAGCCGGTGAACGAACTGCGCCAGCGCTTCAAGGCCGAGTTCGAGGTCAGGCATGGCGTCAAGCTGGGCTACATGTCCTTCTTCGTGCGCGCGGCGTGCGCCGCGATGCAGCAGTTTCCGATCATCAACGCGGCCATCGACGGCAACGACATCGTGTGGCACGGCGACATCGACATCGGCATCGCCATCTCCCGCCCGCGCGGGCTGGTGGTGCCGATCCTGCGCCGCGCGCAGACGCTGTCGCCGGCCGAAATCGAAGCAGCCATCGCCGACTTCGCCCGCCGCGCGCGCGATGCCAAGCTCACCCTCGAGGACCTCTCCGGCGGTACCTTCTCCATCACCAACGGCGGCGTATTCGGCTCGCTCCTGTCCACGCCCATCCTCAACCCGCCGCAGTCGGCCATCCTCGGCATGCACGCCATCCAGGAACGCCCGGTCGCCGAACATGGCCAGGTGGTGATCCGCCCCATGATGTACCTGGCGCTGACCTACGATCACCGGCTGATCGACGGCCGCGACGCGGTGCAGTTTCTGGTCGCGCTGAAGGCGATTCTGGAAGCGCCCGAATCCCTGCTGCAGGAAACCTGAGCATGCCGGCATCGCAACAACAATCCCTGGAGCAGCCCGCTGGAAATCTGGTCGAGATCAGCGACCTGCATTTCGCGTTCGGAAATAATCAGGTGCTCAGGGGCATCAACCTCGCCATCCCGCGCGGCAAGGTGGTCGGCATCCTCGGCGTCAGCGGCTGCGGCAAGACCACGCTGCTGCGGCATATCGGCGGCCAGCTCAGGCCGTCGCGCGGCCAGGTGAAATTCGACGGCCAGGTGGTCCACAAGCTTGGCAGCAATGATCTTTACGCGATGCGCCGCAAGATGGGGATGATGTTCCAGGTCAGCGGGCTGTTCACCGACCTGTCGGTGTTCGACAACATCGCCTACCCGATGCGCGAGCATACCGGCCTGCCGGAAGACGTCATCCACGACCTGGTGCTGATGAAGCTTCACGCCGTCGGCCTGCGCGGCGCCCACGCCCTGCGCACCAGCGAACTGTCGGGAGGCATGGAGCGCCGGGTGGCGCTCGCCCGGGCGATCGCGCTCGACCCCATGCTGATGATGTACGACGAGCCCTTCGCCGGCCTCGACCCGATCTCGCTCAACACCATCGCCAACCTGATCCGCCGTCTCAACGACGCGCTCGGGCTGACCTCGATCATGGTGACCTACGACGTGTCGGAATCGCTGAAGGTCGCCGACTACGTCTATTTCATCCACGACGGCGTGGTGGTGGCCGAAGGCAACGCCGCCGAAATGGCTGATTCGAGCGACCCCTTCGTCCACCAGTTTGTTCACGCCAGGCCGGACGGACCGGTTGCCTTCCAGTATCCGAGCCGACCCTACGCGGAAGAGCTGGAAATTCCGCCGGCAGGCTCCCAGCCCGCCTGACGGCGCGCGCAAAGTTCAGTAAAGCGCCGGGGCGCCGTTATTCCCACAATCCAGTCATTCAGGGAAACGTGCAGTGATCAGGGGCAATTTTTCATGGCGGTAGATTCAGGCGTGAACCCGGCTTCGGCCAGCGAGGCATTCATCGATTACAGCGCCTTGCGCGCGCTGGTGGTGGAGGACTACCCCGGCATGCGCAATGCATTGCGGCTGTCGCTCACCAACTTCGGGATCGTCAAGGTTCAGCTGGCCGCCAATGCGGCCGAGGCCATCTATCAGGTGAAGCAGAAGTCCTATGACTTCATCCTGTGCGATTTCAATCTGGGCGACGGCCGCGACGGCCAGCAGTTGCTGGAGGAATTGCGCCACAGCCATCTGATTTCCCTCGAAACGGTCTTTATGATGGTCACGGCCGAATCCTATTACGAGAAAGTGGTCGCGACGGCCGAACTGGCGCCGGACGACTACATGATCAAGCCTTTCAGCCCCGAAGTCCTGCGCAGCCGGCTCGAAAGCATCCTGCTGCGCAAGCGGGCGTTTCGCGACGTCTACCGGCACTTTCAAGCCCAGGAACTGGAAGCCGCCATTGCCGGCTGCGACAAGCTGATTCAGGGCAAGCCGAAATACCTGGTGGATGCCCTGCGCTTCAAGGGCGAGTTGCTCGTTACCCTGGGACGCTTCGAGGAGGCGGAGGCGCTGTATCAGCAGGTGATCTCGATGCGCGCCATTCCGTGGGCGCGCCTGGGCCTTTCCCGCGCGCTGCACCTGCAAAACAAGGATGAAGCCGCCGAGGACGTGCTGCGCGACGTGATGGAGCAGGCGCCGGAAATGGTCGCTGCCTACGACTTGCTGTCCGATGTCTGCCTGGCCAGGAAGGATGCTCCCGCAGCCCAGGTCGCGCTGGAAAAGGGGGTCGCTATTTCCGCCAGGACGGTTCGCCGGCAGCAGAAGCTGGGAGAAATCGCCCACACCAATGGCGATCTGGATACCGCGCGGACCGCTTTTTCCAATGTCCTGGAAAAGGGGCGCCATTCCGTTTTCGTCACGCCCGGCGATTTCGGCAATCTGTGCCGGGTGCAGATGGAACAGGGCGACCTGCAGGGTGCCGCCGACACCCTGAAAAAGAACAAAAGCACCCTGCAGGCCAGCCCTGAAGGGCAACTGGTGATGGCGGTCACGCAGGGCATGGTGCACGTCAAAAGCGGCAACCTGAAGGAAGCCACGAAAGCCGTGGAGGAGGCCATTGACCTGCGTGAGCGCGGAACGCGCGGCGATGCCAGCCTGATGCTGGACATGGCCGGCACCTGCATGGCCAGCGGCCGCCACGACGAGGCCGACGGCATCGTCGCCGAGGTGGCGCGCAACGCGCACGACAGCGAGGCATTGCTGGCCCGTGCCCGGAAAATCTACGATGAGGCCGGGCGCACCGAAGCCGGCGCATCCGTGCTTGCCGTGGCAACCGCCGACGTGCGCAAGCTCAACAACGAGGGCGTGGTGCTGGCGCAGCGCGGCGACTTCCGCACGGCGGTCGACAAGCTGCTGACGGCGTGCGCCGAAGCCCCCCGCAACCCGCGCATCATGATGAACGCCGTATGGGTGATTCTCAAGTATATCGACCAGGCCGGCATGGACGAAACGATGATCGAAGCCGCCCGGCGCCATCTGGATGAAGCGGAACGCCAGGCGCCCGGCCACGCGCGCCTGGCAGGCCTGCGCCTGCAGTTGAAAGACGTGGAAAGCCGGTTCGGCATCCAGAGGAGGTCCCCTGCATGAAGTTCGACGGCACTGACCTGTATGCGGCGCTGATCCATGAGCTGAAGAATGATCTCGGCCTGCTGTCGATGACCATCGACGGCATCCCCCGGCAGGGCACGGCCGGGCACGATGACCCGGTCGACGCGGCGCGGCTGCTGTGCCAGAACGTGGTCGACCGGCTGCAGCAGGCACTGCTGATCTACAAGGCGATCGACCAGCCGATCCGGCCAGTCATCGATGCCTGGTCGCCGCACGATGCGGTGCACGAAATCCGGGACCGGGCGGCAGCGCTCGCGCGCGGCCGCATCCGGGTCGAAGCCGTGCTGGCGCCGGACGTACCTGAAATCTGGTTCTTCGACCGCGATCTGGTCGAAATGGCCCTGATCAACGCCATCCACAATTCCCTCGCCCACGCGCGTTCGGCGCTGCGCATCGAAGCGAGCATGACCGAAGGCTGCCTCGCCCTGACGGTTCGTGACGACTCGGCCGGCTATCCCGAGCACATCCTGGCCTGTGCGGCCGCGAACGCGCCCTGCCAATCCACGGGAACCGGCCTCGGCTTGCAGTTTTCCAGCGCGATTGCGCAAAGCCACGACAATCGGGGGCGGCGGGGCGAACTGCGTTTGCACAACGACCAGGGCGCGGTTTTCTGCCTGCTTCTGCCTTGATCCATGGGCATCGGCCCGCCTACTCCGCCAGCAGCGTCACCGTGGTTGCGGCTGTCTTCATGTCGATGTCGAACCGCACCACGCAGTATTCGCTCAGTTCGTCGATCGGCGTGGGGTCGTCCGCGCAGCTGCAGCCGGCGATGATCCCCGTATAGAAAATCCCCGCCTTCACCCGGAGCAGGCCGGCGTCCTCGCTGGCGCCAAGGAGCATCGCCTGGATAGGCCGCTCCGTGACGTGGCTGCTGCGGGTCAGTCCCTGCTGCAGCGGGAGCTCGGCGGCATCCAGCTGCGCGATTTCATGGCGGAAGACATCCTTGAATTCGGGTGTTCCCCAGGCGTTCAGTGAGTTGGGCAATTGGATCATGGACTGTCGTCTCTCGTGTGGGCGGTTACGCTATATCGGCCTGCCTGCCGCCCGGTCAGGCAGACCTGGCGGGCGCCGTGACGGCCACGCCCCAGTAGTTGTAGGTCAGCGGCCGCGGCCCGGGCAGGTATCGCGTCTGTAGTGCGTCGCAGCGGAATCCGGCCACCTCCAGCAGCGCCGGGATGTCGCGGTCGAGATGGCAGCCGCCGGCGATCTTCTGCCAGTGCGGCGTCAGCCTGGCCTGCCAGCGTCGCACGCTTTCATCGGGCGCGCGGCCGTGCTCGCAGAACAGCAGCCTGCCGCCCGGGGCCAGCACGCGGTGCATTTCCCTCAGCGCCGCGACCGGGTCGGGTATCGTGCAAAGCGTGTAGGTGGTGACGACGGTGTCGATGCTTTGGTCCTCCAGCGGGAGCGTCTCGGCCGAAATTCCGACCAACTCGACGTCGAGCCCCGCCCGGGCGATGCGCTTCGACGCCAGCCGGTGCATCTGCAGCGCCGGATCGACACCGACGATGTAGCGGACCCGGGAGGGATCGTAGAACGGCATGTTGAGCCCGGTCCCGATGCCCACCTCGAGCACGCGGCCGTGCGCCAGCGGCACGATCATCTCGCGCTGGCGGCGGACCGGCTGCATGCCGCAGGCGAAATCCACGAGGTGCGGCAGCAGGTGGCGGTCGTACCAGTTTGCGCTCATGCGGGCACCTTGGCAGGGCCGGCAGGCCGCGGCTCAGACATGGGGGAAGTCCGGGTTGTGCGCGACTTCCCAGACGAAGCCGTCGGGATCGCTGAAATAGCCGGAGTAGCCGCCCCAGTCGGTGGGCTGACCGGGCCTGGTCACGGTGCCGCCGCAGGCGGCTGCATGCGCCAGCAGCGCATCCACCTCGGCCGGCGAGCGCACGTTGTGCGCCAGCGCGAAGCCGCGAAACCCCGATCCTTCCGGCGCGAGACCGGCGTCCGCAGCCAGGCTTTCGCGCGGCCACAGCGCCAGCCAGGTCTTGCCGAGCTCGAAGAAGGCGATCGACGGCGGGGTCTGCAGTTGCGGCAGGCCGAGGCATTCCCCGTAGAAGCGGGTAGCGCGCGCGAGATCGGCGACACCGAGGGTGATGAGGCTGATGCGGGGTTCCATGGCCTTACTCCTGGTGAAGCGGTCCGCCCGCATGGGCTGACGCTTCGAGCGTTTCGATGATCCGGGTCATGTCAGCGTAGACCGGCTTCGAGTTCATGATGAAGGTGTGAAGGGACGGCACCTCAACGGCCATTGCTTGATGGCGGCCGGTGGCTTCCGACACTGAGAGGATGCCGTCGTTGGCTTCCATTCCGAAAGGCAGCCAGGATGCGCGCGGCCCGCCGACCCCGGCATAGATCCGGGTGGGGCCCGGCGGCATCGGCAAGCGCAGCATGAACGACTCGTCCGCCAGCAACTGGCCCATTTCACCCGTCAATAATCTGTATAGCCAAAAACGGGAAAAATACCGGGCGGCCCTGCAGGCGAGCATCGGTGGCGCCAGGAAAAAACAGGCGGCGGGCGTCCGGTTATGCAGATGATCGAGCGCAGTCCGGATGATCACCGTCCCGAGCGAATGCCCCACCAGCGCGTAGTGCCGGGTGTCCACCCGCCGCTCGATCAGTTTCACCAGGCGTGCGGTTGCGCCCTGCAGGCTTTCGAAAGTCGGGGAGTAGCCAAACAGGACCGGATGGTGGCCGGCTCGCCGCAAGCGCCGGCGCAGCCGCATCATGGACAGCGGCGTCCTGCCCATGCCATGGACCAGCACCATATCCATGCGTGGTCAGCTCGCTGCGTCGGCGAGCAGCGCCTGATAGACGGCGAGATCGGCCGCGGAATGGCAGCAGAAAATCACTTCCCGGATGACCGGGAACCCCGTCACGGCCGTGCGGACCGCCGCGATGGCCACTTGGGCGGCAAGCTCGACGGGGTAGCCGTAGATCCCGGTGCTGATGCCGGGAAACGCGAGGGTGCGGATGCCGTTCTGCGCGGCCACCCCGATGCAGCGCCGGTAGCATGACGCCAGCAGTTCGGGTTCCCCTCGGGTGCCGCCGTGCCAGACCGGGCCGACGGTGTGGATGATGAATCTGGCGGGCAGTTCGTATCCGCGGGTGAGCTTGGCGTCGCCTGTCCGGCAGCCGCCGAGAAGACGACATTCGTCCAGCAGGCGCGGCCCGGCAGCGCGATGGATGGCGCCGTCGACTCCGCCGCCGCCGAGCAGCGACGGGTTGGCCGCATTGACGATTGCGTCAACCTGAAGCGTTGTGATATCAGCCTGGAGGGCGCGCAGCAGGGCGGGCATGGTGAAAAGGCCTCAGCGCCGGGCCTGTGTCATGGCACGCGCTGCTACGACCGCCGGCAGCGTCAGGCGGCCGGTTTGTCGTCGTCGGGCGGCGACGGTTGAAGCTGCGGCTGGTCGTCCTGCGGCTGGTCATCCTGCGGCTGATCGTCCTGGGGCTGGACTTCGCCTGCGCCGGTTTTGCGCCGTAGTTTCTCTTCCTTCTTCTGTTTTTTGGCGAGGTCTCGCTGACGCTTTGCAAACGAATAATTGGGTTTGGCCATATGACATCTCTTCTGCTGGTTTGAGGACAAGGTTGGTAGGGTAAGCCATTTTCCCGCCGATTGTCTTCAGCTGTTCGCATGACGGATCAATCGGGCGCGGGTTCCGGCAGGGTCCGCACCGGTTCGACCTGGATGACCGTGCCCTCGCGGCGCGGGTCGGCCGCGCCGTGATGGGCGCCCGTCGCGAGGTCGATGGCGACTGCCTGCACCGAGCCGATCGTTGCCCGGCAGCCATCCGTCCCCGTTTCGCCCAGGCCGATATGCCCCAGCTTGCGCAAGGCATCCTGGGCGGCGACGCTGAAATCCGGCCGCATGAACGCGGCGCCGCCTTCGCAACTCACCCGCCCCGCTGCGTGGGTCACCGACAGGCGGGGCGCGGCGATGGCCTGCTGCAGGGGCATGCCGTGGTCGATGAGGTTGAGCGTGACATTGAGCACCGAGTTGATGATGGTCGCGCCGCCGGGCGAACCGTAGGCGGCGACCGGCTTGCCGTGCCTGAACAGCAGCGTCGGCGCCATGCTGGAGCGCGGGCGTTTGGCGGGGGCGACGTCGTTGGCGCCGGGGTTGCCGGTCGCGGCGTCGGCCGCAGGCACGAAATTGAAGTCGGTCAGCTCGTTGTTGAGCAGGAAGCCGTAGCCCGGGACGGTGATGCCAGACCCCCAGGTGAACTCGATGGTGCTGGTGTAGCTCACCACGTTGCCCCAGCGGTCGACGATGGAAAAGTGCGTGGTGTGGGGGCTTTGCCGCCCGGCGGGCGACGGCTTGCGCCGCGCGGCGGTGGCGGCATCCCAGGGCAGCGGGTCGCCTGCCTGCGGCGTGTCCATGCGGCGGTCGGGTTTGATCAAGGCTGCGCGCGCGGCGAGGTAGTCGGCATGCAGCAGCCCATGAAGCGGCACCGGCACGGCGTCGTCGTCGCCGATCCACACCGCGCGATCGGCGAACGCCAGGCGCATCGCCTCGATCATCGCGTGCAGGGTGTGCGGACTGCCGAAGCCGTATCCCTGCGCGGCGTCGCCGAGCGGAAAGCGCTCCAGCAGGCCCAGCATCTGCAGCATGGTGAGGCCGCCGGAAGAGGGCGGCGGCATGCCCGCCAGCGTCCAGCCGCGGTAATGGCCGACCAGCGGCTGGCGGATTGCCACGCGATACTGGTCGAGGTCGGCCAGTGTCATGCGGCCCTTTCCGGCTGCGCCGAGCTCGCTGCGCGTGCGCTGCTGGGCGTTGACGATCGCCCGTGCCAGGGGGCCGCGATAGAAGGCGTTCGGTCCCCCGGCGGCGATCCGCTTCAGGGTCTTCGCCAGGTCGGGCTGCACCAGCCAGTCGCCCTCGGCCAGTGGCATGCCGCCGGGGCGAAAGATCGCGGCGGTTTCCGGCTGCAGCCGGGTGCGGCCGCCGTCGTTGGCGATGTCGGCCGCGAGGAAGCGGTTGACGCGAAAGCCGTGCTCGGCCAGTTCGATGGCGGGCGCCAGCGTATCCGCCAATTTGAATGTGCCCCAGCGGCGCAGCGCGGTGTCGACGCCGCGCAGGGTGCCCGGCACGCCCACCGCCAGGCCGCTGGTCGAGGCCAGCGGAAACTGCATCGGCAGGCCATCGGGCGCGAACATGTCGGCGCTGGCCGCAGCCGGGGCGCGCTCGCGCGAATCGACGATGAAACTTTCGCCGGTTTTGGCGAGATGGACCAGCATGAAGCCGCCGCCGCCGATGCCGGAAGACTGCGGTTCGACCACGTTGAGCGCGAACTGCACCGCGGCCGCGGCGTCGATGGCGTTGCCGCCCTGTGCCAGCACGCGCGCGCCGGCGGCCGCCGCGGCCGGGTGCGATACCGCCACCACGCCGTCGGGCGAGGCGGCCAGCAGCGGGGATGACAGCAGGCAGAGGACAAGCCAGCGGGTGCAGTGCGCAAGACGGTTCATGGGAATCAGCCGGGATCGTCGGTCATTGCGGCAGGTCAGCGCCTGTCGCGTTTTGTCGTGGCCAATGCGCGGCTCAGCCCGCCTTGCCGTCGATCCGCGGGCGCAGCAGCATGGGCGCGTAGATCGCGGCGAACAGGCCGAACGCGGACATCCAGGCCAATCCGGCAACGGTGAGGCCTGCCGTATAAACCGCCGGAAAGAACAAGGGCAGCGCGACGCGGATCAGCGCCGCGAGATTGATCGCGACGAAGGCCAGCGTCATCAGCGGGACGGAGTCGATCGGCCGGCCTGTATGGCCGAGCGACACCCGCGCCATCATGCCGAGGGTCATCACCCCGATGCCGCCGGTGGTGAAGGCATGCAGCGAAGCGCTGGTTGCGGCGCCCACCCCCGCGGCCGACAGCGCAAGCAGCGCGAAGCCGAGCGCGATCCAGGCGTAACCCAGATGCAAAATCCACAGCAGCGGCACCGACCAGACCTTGCCGGCATACCAGCCCGCCACCCGGGTGAAATGCACCGTTGCCGCGATTGCCGCGAGCAGTGCGGTGACCGGCGACACGGATGCGATCAAGGCGGCAAGCAGCGCCGCAAGGGTGGCGACAGGCACCAGCCGTTCGATGATGCTCCAGCGCCGCGGGGACGTGTGCAGCTTGTTGTCGGTGAAGAAGGGAATCACCCGCCCGCCCATCAGGGCCATCATCATGACCACGACATAGGCGGCGAGATGCAGGCCCAGGCTGGCGCTGGACGCGATCCAGCCGAGCGCTTCCGCATGCACCAGCGCGTTGGCCGCGGCCAGCGTCAGCAGCATGACGGGGAAGGGATAGTTGTGCAGCTGCCTCGCCTTGACGATCGGCCAGGCCAGTGTCAGAGCCAGCGCCGGAAAGAACAGCAGGTCGACCAGCGCGACCAGCCCGGCCGGCAGGCCAGGCACCAGAAAGCAGAGCCGGCCTGCCAGCCACAACAGGAACAGCGCGGCCAGCGGCGGGCCCGACGGCGTGCGGATGCCGGTCCAGTTCTGCGCCGCGGCGAGCAGGAAGCCGGCGATCACCGCCGCGGTATAGCCGAACAGCATTTCATGGCCGTGCCAGACGGCGGGGGCCAGCGGCCCGCTTGCGATTTTCCCCTGAAGGATGGCCAGCCACAGCCCCAGCAGCACGACGGCGAACAAGCCGGCAGCAAGGAAAAAGGGCCGAAAGCCCAGGGCAAACAGCGCGAATCTTGCAGGGCGCCTGGTCGGGTTGAGCGGAGAGGACATAAGCGTTTGGGAGTGGAAACTCGGTTTGGCGGTTGCACCGGCGGGTTGTCGATGGCAAGCGATGCGTCCCGGTTCTGGCGAAAGCATGGCCTGCCTGGCAGGCGACCATTGTATAGGCATCACGGCTGCCGGGTATGCCTTCGGGGATGCCGGTGTTTTGAGCAGTAAAAAATTGTCACCCGGACGGTTTCGCTCGGGAAAAAGGATGGCCGCGATCGCCGAAACCGCTAGGTTGCCCATGGCTTGCGCGGGCCCGGAAAAGCGGGTGGGCGCGGCCCAGCCCGGTGGAATGTTCAGGCTGCCAGGAAGTGATCAAGAACGTGATCGCGGCGACGCGTCACGCGCGGCGAATCGCGCCGGTTGCGCAAGGAATCCGCGCTGCCGGCGTCCAGGTGCTGCCCGGGCCAAGCCGGCGGGGTCCGGTCAACCCGTGCTCCAGGCCCTTGGTCGCCGCATTCCGGCGATCTTGCATGCCTGCTTCACGTAGCCGTAGGGGAACAGCTCGAACAGTTTTTTGTGCGCTTCTTTCCCCATGCGCCCGGCCAGGTGCTTGATGACGAAACGGGCATCGGCGATGACCTGGTGTTCCTCGAAGTAGTCGCGCATGAAGCGGATGACGTCCCAGTGGTCGTCATCGAGCTGGATTTTCTCTTCCTCGGCCAAGGCCCGGGCCACGTCCTCGTTCCAGTCGGCGGGTTCGATCAGGTAGCCTTCTGCATCACGTTCCGGTAAATCGATAGACATCGTCTTGTTTCCCTTTGCGGTATTTTTACAAGTATAAAAATCTATGAAGATGCGTTTGCATTATTTTAGTGCATTCACGCGCGCAAAAAACATTTCCTCCACCCATATCTAAGGTGCGCCGGCATCGAACGCTACGCCGGGCTGCTGCTCCGGCAATTCTCCCACCAGCAGCTCGCGCCTTGAGCGCGCCATCGCTTCGGTCCCGTCCCCGTCCAGATACGATTTGGCGTCGGATACCGCGGCGGCCAGCAACTCGGCGGCCAGCGCGTCGGGTTCGCGTCCCAGCGATTTCGCGAGAGCCCGCAGTTCGATCCAGGGATCTTGCGGCAGGCGGACTTCCAGCGGCCTGCCCGCGCCTGCCTGCGTTGGCCTGGCGACGGTTGCTGCCCCGGCCAGTGCCCGGCCCATCACATCGGCAATACTTGAGGCAGCCGAAGGCGCCCGGCCCGCGGGCAGGAGTCGGATCTTGCCGATGAAGTATTTTTCGAAATCGATCTTGGCCTGGTGCACCCAGCGCCCCTGGCGCATCCAGTTAATGTCGCGTAGCGGCACCTGCGGTTCCGACAGGTAGGCCGCTCCCGTGTTGCCCATGTCGCTCAGCCATTTGGCGCGCTGCGGCACATGGCTCGACAGCGGCGCATCGCCGATCAGGGCGAGGATGTTCTGCACCACGATCTCGCCGGCCTTCTGGATCGAGTACACCGAGTCGGGCGCGCCCACCGGAACCGGGGTTTTTCCCACCCGTGGCTGCGCCACGCAGGCGCCGAGGGCGAACACGTTGGGGTAGTCCGGGTTGCGCAGATATTCGTCCACCTCCACCAGTCCGCGCGCGTTGACCAGGCCGCTTGACGCGCGCACCCCGGGTACGCCGCCAAAGACCGGCCAGTAAACCGAATAGGCGTAGGGCAGGGCATGGGTCTGTTTTTCGTTGCCGGCAGCATCGAGTTCGACCACGTGGATGGCGTCCCGGTCGATGCGCAGCGTGCGCGCGTTGCAGATCACGCTGATTTTGCTGTCGGCCAGCGCGGCGGCCAGTGCGCCGCGGCTGGTGTCTTCGCTGCCCAGCCCGAGGTGGCCGGGCCAGGGCTCCGGGGTCACCAGAGTGATCGGCACCCGCTCGCGGATGTTGCGTCGCTTGAGGTCGGCGTCGACCAGGAAAGCATATTCATAGAGCGGTCCCAGCACGCTGGCGCCCGGCGCCGCGCCCACCACGATGGGGCCTGGGCGGCGCACGAATTCGCGATACGCCGCCAGGGCGCGCTCGGCCTCGTCGATGTGTATCACCGAATGGGTGTGCTCGGCGAGGCCGGGGATGTCGTCGCGCATGCCGGCGACGCCGGTGGCGATCAGCAGGATGTCGTAGAACAGCCCGTCGCCGTTCTCCAGGTCGACCTGCATGACTTCGGGCTGGATGCGCTTGACTCCGCTGTGGATGAACTTGATGCCGCGCGATTCCAGATAGGGCCCGATCGGGAAAGCGATGTCGGCGCGCTCGCGCCAGCCCATGGCGACCCACGGATTGGACGGGACGAAGTGGAAGTAGGGCTTGTCCGACACCACGGTCACTTCGTCGTGCGGCCCCAGTTGGGCTTTCAGCGCATAGGCCGTGGGCACGCCTGCGATGCCGGCCCCCAGGATGACAACATGCGTCATTTCAGTCTCCTCGATCGATTAGTACCCTGAAGGGCATAAAGGTCAGCCGCGCGGGCGCACCAGCTGCCAGGCGCGAACCAGGTAGGTGGTTGCGGCAAAGCCGCTCCAGACATGCACCAGACGCGTGAACGGGAAGACGAGGAAGATCGTCATGCCGAGGAACAGGTGGGTCTTGAACACCCAGCCCGCACCTGCCAGCAGTTCGACTGCATTGCCGCGGAAGGTGACGATGCGCTGCGCCCATTCGGCCAGCAGGATCATCATGCTGCCGTCCAGATGCTGTGCCGACAGCGGAATGGTTGCGAGGCCGAGCAGCAGTTGCAGCCACAACAGCAGCAGGATCAAGATGTCGCCTGGCTTCGTGGTGGCGCGAATGCGCGGCTCGGTCAGCCGGCGATACAGCAGGATCGAGATGCCGATGAGGGCGAGCACGCCCGCGATGCCGCCCGAGACCATGGCGAGAATCTGCTTGGCGCCGGAACTCATGAAGGGCTCGTAGACGTAATGCGGCGTCAGCATGCCGAAGAAATGGCCGAAGAACAGGAACAACACCCCGATGTGGAACAGGTTGCTGCCCAGCCGCAACTGGCCGCGCTTGAGCAGCTGCGACGAATCGCTCTTCCACGTGTACTGCTCGCGGTCGAAGCGGATCAGGCTGCCCAGCAGGAATATCGTCAGGGCGATGTAGGGATAAATCCCGAACAGGAAAGTTTGCGAGTAGGTCATTTTCCGATCCTCCTGGGCGATGTGTTAGGCAGCCGCCTGGCGGCGCGAGGCCGGCATCCGCACCACCGCGGCCTGCGGGGCGGGATTCATCAAAGGCTCGATGCCGTCGACCGACGGCCCGAACATTTCCATCGCCTCGTCCATGTCGCGCACCGGCGGCTCGGCCAGCGCCTGCGCTTCCATTGGCGACAGCGCTTCCAGCAGCTGGAACGCGGTGGCATAAGGGCTGCCGCTGGCGTCGAGCTTGCGGCCGATGGCGGCGAGCACGTGGACGGCGTCGCCCAGCAGGGCCAAGGCTTCTTCCGGCGGCAGCAGCGAGAGGAATTCGAGGAACAGCGGCACGTAATCCGGCAGTTCCGTGGCGCTGGCGTCGAAGTCGTGCTTCCAGTATTCGTTCAGCAGATCGGTCATCGCCGAGCCGCGGTCGCGCGATTCGCCGTGGATATGCTCGAACAGATGCAGCGAATGCGAGGGGTTGCGGTCGAAGGTGGCGACGTAGTTTTCCTGCAGCGCAATCAGTTCCGATTCGCGCAGCTGCTCGAACAGCGGCGCCAGTCGGGAACATGCATCGCCGTTGAAACCGGCCTCGTCCACCAGCGCGTCTTCCAGCTCGGGAAGCGCCGCCAGCCACTCGGGCTCGGGGTACATCAGCAGCAGGGACAGGACTTTGAAGGTTTTCATCGTGTGGTTTCCTGAATCAACGGACCGTACAGGTCGTCAGAAATGTGGATTGCTTCGCGTTGCTGGCAATGAACTGTGCGGAAATTGCGCGTCATGCTCTTATCCCGTCTTCTTCCTGGCATGCAGCTGCGAGAGGTCGACCGGCACCGAATTTCTCCGGTTACCGAACAGGCTCGGTTTGGAGACGCCGTCCGAGCAGCCGTTGCCGAAGCTGAAGCCGCAGCTCGACTTTTCCTCGAAGGTGTTGATCGTCTCTTCGCGGTGGACGGTCGGGATGACGAACCGGTCCTCATAGTTGGCAATCGCCAGATAGCGGTACATCTCGTCGGCCTGCGCGGAGGTCAGCCCCACCTGGTCGAGCGCGGCGGTATTGGGGCGGCCTTCCACCGATTTGCCGCGCATGTAGGCGCGCATCGCCAGCAGGCGGTCCAGCGCAACGACGATCGGTTTTTCCTTGCCGCCGGTCAGCAGGTTGGCGAGATAGGCGATCGGGATGCGCAGCGACCGGGTGTCGGGGATGATGCCGTTCATCCCCATCTGGCCGGACTCGGCCGCGGCCTGGATGGGTGATAGCGGCGGCACGTACCACACCATCGGCAGCGTGCGGTATTCCGGGTGCAGCGGGAAGGCGACCTTCCAGTCGATCGCCATCTTGTAGACCGGCGATTTCACCGCGGCGTCGAGCCAGGCCTCGGCGATGCCTTCGGCGCGCGCGGCGGCGATGACGGCGGGATCGCCGGGGTCGAGGAAGATCTTCAGTTGCGCCTCGTAGAGTTCCTTCTCGTCCGCCACGCTGGCGGCCTCCTCGATGCGGTCGGCGTCGTACAGGATCACGCCGAGGTAGCGGATGCGGCCGACGCAGGATTCCGAGCACAGGGTGGGCTGGCCCGCCTCGATGCGCGGATAGCAGAAGATGCACTTTTCGGCCTTGCCGGACTTCCAGTTGTAGTAGACCTTCTTGTAGGGGCAGCCGGAGATGCACATGCGCCAGCCGCGGCACTTGTCCTGGTCGACCAGCACGATGCCGTCTTCCTCGCGCTTGTACAGCGAGCCGGAAGGGCAGGCGGCGACGCAGGCCGGGTTCATGCAGTGGTTGCAGATGCGCGGCAGGTACAGGTTGAAGGTGTTCTCGAACTGGCCGAGCATATCCTTCTGGATGTTCTCCAGGTTCTTGTCCACACTGCGCTTGGCGAATTCGCCGGCGAGGTCGTCCTCCCAGTTCGGGCCCCAGGTGATCTTCTCCATCGGGTCGCCGGTGATCATCGACAGCGGACGGGCGGTCGGCGCCGCTTCCGACAGCGGCGCGTTCTGCAGGCGCGCGTAGTTGTAGGTGAACGGCTCGTAGTAGTCGTCGATCTGCGGCAGATCCGGGTTGGCGAAGATGTTGAGCAGCTTCGAGGCGCGGCCGCCGGATTTCAGTTCCAGCTTGCCGTCGCGCAGCTCCCAGCCGCCTTTCCACCTTTCCTGGTCTTCCCAGTTCTTGGGGTAGCCGATGCCGGGCTTGGACTC
>JAJPEP010000076.1 GCA_021166845.1 Thiobacillus sp. | reverse complement strand
GATCCTCGAGGACGCGAAGCTGCAGCCCGGCTTCCTGATCGGCGGCATCCCGCAGAACTTCGGCATCTCGGCACGGCTGACGGACAGCCCCTTCTTCGTCATCGAGGCCGACGAATACGACACCGCCTTCTTCGACAAGCGTTCCAAATTCGTCCACTACCACGCGCGCACGCTCATCCTCAACAACCTCGAATACGACCACGCCGACATCTTCCCCGACCTCGCCGCCATCGAAACCCAGTTCCACCATCTGGTGCGTACCGTCCCCGGCAATGGCCTCATTGTCGCCAACGGCGCCGACGCCAACCTCGACCGCGTATTCGAGCGCGGCCTGTGGACCCCGGTCGAGCGCTTTGGTGGTGCAGGCGGCTGGAGCGCCGGCGAAGTCGACGCCAACGGCCACTTCGACGTCTTTTTCGACGGCATCCTGCAGGGTCGCGTGAAGTGGTCATTGATCGGCGAGCACAACCGCATGAACGCGCTAGCCGCGATCGCCGCCGCGCGCCACGCCGGCGTGCCCGCGGCCGTCGCGATCGACGCCCTGTCCCGCTTCGAGAACGTCAAGCGCCGCATGGAAATCCGCGGCGCCGTGCATGGCATCACCGTTTACGACGACTTCGCCCACCATCCCACCGCGATTGCCACCACCGTCGAAGGCCTGCGGGCAAAGGTCGGCCGCGCACGCATCCTCGCCGTGCTGGAACCGCGCTCCAACACCATGAAACTCGGCGTGATGAAGGCCGCCCTGCCCGACAGCCTCGCCGACGCCGACCTCGTCTACTGCTATGGCGCCAACCTCGGCTGGGACGCAGCCGAGGCTTTAGCCCCGCTGGGCGACAAGGCGCGGGTGTTCGACGGCCTGGATAAACTGGTCAGCCAACTGGTGCAGGACACCCGCCCCGGCGACCACGTGCTGATGATGAGCAACGGGGGGTTTGGTGGCATCCACGCCAGGCTGCTGGATGCGCTGCATCGGCATTACCATGAGGAGATCGCGTGACGCCGATGCATCGGCACCACCAGGCGCCTTTCGATAAGATAGCCGCTCAGGCGAGAGCCGGGACGAGTCCCAGGATGACTAGCACCGCCCACGCGATGAGTCCGAGCCCGGTGACGATATAGGCGATATCGAAGGCGACCACGTCTTCCTCGACTTTCAGGATGCTCTCCACCCCGCGGAAGATCAGCGCGACCGAAGCCGCCACGCCCAGCACGACCACGGCCACGATCAGGGCGATCTGGTCGGAGAAGAGCGCCAGCGACGACAGCCAGAGCGGCACGGCCGCAACGGCGGCCAGCGTGAAAGCATCGTGGTAATTGCAGGCGGCCCCCTTGCTGTTGGCCACCGACATGATCGCCCGGGCCATGAGCGGAACGGTGATCAACTCGGCAACGAGGAAGAAGAGCGCGGCCATGCTCCACGCCTGACCGGCCGTGTCCGGGAACATGATCGCGCCGATATGATGGCCGGCATACTCCAGCATCAAGGGCGGAATCAGTGAAAACGGCACGACCAGGAAAAAGAACAACTTGAGTGGCGTGGCATGCATGCGCGCCAGCTCATCCCACCCCTCGTGAGACGAAACGAACATTTTGTGAATGTGCGGGATACTCATTTGAATCTCCTTTTCTCAATGTGGCGACCGTCCGCGACGGGCTTCGGCCTGAGCCGACGTACCGTCCAACGGACGACCGTAACTTATGTATATCACAACATGATATAAAAGCCAGTGAAAAACCAGCCTGCCAGGAACGAATACAAATGCCCCTGCCCCCCTTGAACAAAAAGGACTTCGAGACGCTTTCCGGTTTCCGTTATCAGCTGCGGCGCTTCCTGCGTTTCAGCGAGGAGGCGGCGCGCCTCCACGGCATCACGCACCTTCAGTACCAGTTGCTGCTGCACGTACGCGGGTTTGCGGATCGCGAGTGGGCCACCGTAAGCGAACTGGCGGAAAGGCTCCAGGCCCATCATCACGGTGCGGTCTCGCTGATCTCGCGGTGCGAAAAGCTGGGATTGGTGCAGCGCCGGGCGGGGCGCAACGACCGGCGGGAGGTGGAAGTGCATCTGACGCCCAAGGGAAACGACGTGCTGAATGCACTCGCAGGCCAGCACCGCAACGAACTGCTCCGGCTGCAGGGGGTCTTCCACGTGCCCGGGGTCGATGAACTGGACGCCGGCAAACAGGCTGGAGAACGCTGACCGATCCGGTCAGCGTATTCGGCTCGCCTCGTCCGACGCACATAGATGTTCTTAATCGTGAACAGCCCTGGCATCGACGATGATTAATTGTTTTTGTCCTGCATTCGCCTAAAAAACCAGTAGACCCTGCAGCAATCTTTCGGCTGCACGGGCTTAATTCATTGGCAGGAGTAAACATCATGAAAAACGTACAGGTCAATTACCCGGGTGGCGCCCTCGATTTCCGGAGCGCGAGCATCCTGGCCAAGGACATTGCCAAAAAGAACGAAGTCCGGGAACCCACCATCATTTCCTGGCATCGACAGAGCAACCAGAGCATGTCCCCCTACTTTGAGGGAGGCAACCCGGATAGCTGGTGGGAAAAGTTCGGTGAAGGCAATGGCGGCACGCTGGAAGTCTGCGTAGGCGACGAATACCAGTTCGTCATGACGGATTCGCAAGGCTACGAAACCCTGGGCGAGATGCCGCTGCGCAATCTGTCGGACGATTCCGGCAACCAGTACCTCTGTTACACACCCCTTCTGGGCAAGACGTCCAGGAAACCCACCCCGGAGGCATGCACCTATCTGGATGAGTGGACGGCCGACCAGTTCTGATCCATCGACAAGAAGTCGACGGGAATCGGTCTTACGCCGCCATCAAACGCTGGGCCGCGCGCGCCAGCGGGGCAGGCAAGCGGTGCAGCACGGCTTCGGGGTCGAGGGCGTCGAGCAGGTTCTTGACGGTAAGACCGAGTTCGGTGTCGCCCTCGCTCACCAGACGGCGGCTGAAGAAAAGGGTGTCGGGGTCTTCGCGGCGGCTGAGCAGCAACAGGAAATCGCGGGCACTGGCGCTGATGGTGAGGTCGGGCGCGCCGCCGTCCGGCGCGAAGCCGCGCCCGGTGACGGTGAAGCGGAGGCAGAGCCCAAGATCCTTGACGCGAATGGCGTAGCGCCGTCCGACCAGCGCTTGCCAGTCGAGCGTTTTCAGCGCCGGCCACAGCAGGCGGTTTGCCGCCACTGAAAATGCCAGGCTGGGCGGCGCGGCCGGAAGCCGGCTGACGACATTGGCCAGCAGCGGGGGAAAGGCTAGGTTCAGCATGATGGCTCCATTCCTTAAAGCGGGCCGCTTCCTTGGCGCACGGCGTCGGCCCAGTTGTTGGGGGTTTCGTACAGGCGCACCCGATGCAGCCGAAGCTGGTTGCCGTAGCTGTCGAGATAGGCCGCATCAAGGATGCGGAACGCTTCGTCCGCCAGGTTTTCCACGGTGGGCACCATCGGCAGCACGACGGTCTTGTGTTCGGGCAACGACGCCAGAAATTCCACCACCGCGCGGTCGCCCTGGTACACCAGGAAGGCATGATCCCAATGGTTGACCAGAACCGTATTGGCGACGGCCTTGACGTCGGAAAAATCCATCACCATGCCCTGCTCCGCGACGCCTTCGGTACGGATGATCTCGCCGGACAGCGTGATTTCGAGCGCGTAGCGGTGGCCGTGCAGGTGGCGGCACTGGCTGGTGTGGTTGGGGATGCGGTGACCGGCGTCGAATTCCAGTCTGCGCGTAATGAACATATCAGGCGTTCTTTTCCATGCTGTGTTCGAGGCCCGCGCGGCCGTGCCAGTAACCGTCGACCGCCGGGCCTGGCATGACGCGCGCCAGCTTTTCCGCGGCGCCGGTTTCTCCAGCCAGCGCCGCCTGGAAGGCTTCGACCACGCGCCCCATGTGGCGCGACTGCGGCGACAGGCGCAGGCTGGCGATGCCGAGTTCGCGCAGGGCGGGCAATTCGCCGATCAGGCTGTAGACGCCGGCGGACTGCGTCTGGATGCCGTTCAGGGTGAGGAAGGCTTCGCCCTCGCGGGTCGTGAGCGCCAGCCCGTCGGGATGGTCGAGGCAGCGGAACTGGCAGTCGTCCTTGGGCAGGTTGTAGTGGCGCGCGGTGAAGCAGCGCGCCGAATACGCCAGCGGCAGCCGGCCGTAGGCGAAGACCTCGGTTTCCATTCCAGCCGGGGCGCGTTCGAGCAGGGCGGCCAGGGTGGCGCGCGACATTTCCACCGGCGGCAGCCAGCGTTGCGCGCCCAGCCCGGCGAGCACGTCCAGCGTTTCCGGATTGTAGACATTGAGCGTATGCCCGGCGACGAAGGGCACGCCGGCTTCGGACAGCAGCCGCACCGCGCCCCACTCGTTGGCCTCGACCCGGAAGCGGCCGTCGGCCACGATCCGGCGCAGCATCTTGAGATCGGATTCCGACTCGATCAGCGTCTGGCTGGAAAGCACCACTTCCTTGCCGGCGGCGGCGAACTGCTCCGCCAGCGCCAGCCAGTCGGACAGGCGCAGCAGATGACGGCGCGAGCACACGCTCTCGCCCAGATACACGCGCGCCACGTCCCAGCTTTTCGCTTCTTCGTAGAAGGCGAGAACGTCGTCGCGCGACCAGTAATAGAGGAGGGGGCCGAGAATCAGGTTCATGATGCGTGAGGCGTTAGGTGTAAGGGGTTAGGCGGGCACAGGCACGGGCCGAGGCTTTTCACCTCACGTCTCACGCCTGACGCCTCTCGCAGGACACTCACTTCCATGGCCGATGGTAGGCGCCCAGCGTATGGCTCTGCCCTTCCGACAGCTTGTTGAGTTCGGCCTGCCAGGCGGGTTCCGGCTTGAAACCGGCGGCGTTTTTCTTCACTGAATCGATGGCGGCGCGCCACACTTTCGTCACCTGCGCGACGTAGGCCGGGCTGCGCTGGCGACCTTCGATCTTGATGGCGGCGATGCCGATCTTCAGCATCTCGGGCAAGAGGTCGAGGGTGTTGAGGCTGGTCGGTTCCTCGATGGCGTAATAGGTTTCACCGCCGACGGCGAAGCGGCCCTTGCACAGCGTCGGATAGCCGGCCTTTTCGTCCTTGCCGTAGCGGTCGAGCAGCACGCCGTTGAGGCGCGACTCCAGCCCGGCCGGGGTGTCCGTCCACTGCACCGCTTTCGGCGGCGAACACACGCCCGCCGTGTTGGGCGATTCGCCGGTGCAGTACGACGACAGCAGGCAGCGTCCCTCGACCATCACGCACAGGCCGCCGAAGCCGAACAGCTCGATCTCGACGTCGGTGTGCTGCACCACGTTTTCCACCTGCGGCAGCGACAGCACGCGCGGCAGCACGGCGCGCTGGATGCCGAAGTGTTCGCGGTAGAAATTCACCGCCTCGTAGCTGGTGGCCGAGCCTTGCACGGATAAATGCAGCCGCAGCTGCGGATGCTGTTTGACCGCGTAGCGCATCAGGCCGGCGTCGGCGAGGATCACCGCATCCATGCCGAGCTTCGCGGCGCGATCGATCGCGCCGGTCCAGCGGCTCCAGGTATCCGGCTGCGGATAGGTGTTGAGGGCGAGCAGCACCCGGCGGCCGCGGTCGTGCGCGTAGCGCAGCCCTTCGGCTGCCTGCGCCTCGTCGAAGTTGAGGCCGGGAAAGGCGCGCGCGTTGGTGTTGTCGCGAAAGCCCATGTAGACCGCGTCGGCGCCATTGTCGATGGCGGCCTTCAGGGACACCAGGCTGCCCGCCGGGCAGATCAGTTCAAGCGGCATAAGATTCCTCCTTCCAGGCTTGGCCCGCGCGCGAACCCTGGCGGCTGTCGCGCCGCGCCAGTTCGTCGGCGATGCCGTTCAGCACCTCCCATTTCTTCGCACACCACGCGGGCGCCAGCAGGATGTCGGCCGGGGAGGTGCCGGTGACGCGGTGGTAGACCACCTCCCACGGCGTGCGCTCGATCAGGTCGGCGGCGATGCGCACGTAGTCCGCCTCGGCCAGCGGCGTGTATTCGCCGCGCTTCCATTCGATCGCCAGTTTGGTGTGTTTCACCACGTGCAAGGGATGCAGCTTGAGGCCGGCGACGCCGACGTCGAGCACGCGGTCGAGGCTGACATGGCTGTGGGAGGCGTCCTCGCCCGGCAGGCCGACGATGAGATGGCAGCACACCGGTATGCCGCGCGCGCGCGCCGCCCGGGTGGCGGTCTGGTATTCGGCGAAGCCGTGGCCGCGATTCACCCGCACCAGGGTGGCGTCGAAGGACGACTGCAGGCCGAGCTCCAGCCATACCTCGTGGCCGCGGTCGCGGTATTCCGCCAGCAGGTCCAGCACCGGCGGCGGCACGCAGTCGGGCCGCGTGCCGATCGCCAGCCCGATCACGTCGGGCGCCGCCAGCGCCGTGTCATACAGCGCGCGCAATTCGTCCACGTGGGCATAGGTGTTGGTGTAGGCCTGGAAATAGGCGATGAACCGCCGCGCCCCGGTGCCCCGCGCAATGCGGCCGCGGGCGCGGTCGAACTGCGCGGCGAGCGGCGCCGGGTCGAGCGTGCCGGGGGCGAAGGATTTGTTGTTGCAGAAGGTGCAGCCGCCGATCCCCTTGCTGCCGTCGCGGTTGGGGCAGGTGAAGCCGGCGTCAAGCGCGATCTTGTGCACCCGCTCGCCATGCCGCGCCAGCATGGCGCTGCCGAAGGTATGGATGCGCTGGCTGAGGGTGCTCATGCCGGGACGCCTCCGAAATCGGGTTTCATGCCGGTGAGCAGATAGTCGATCAGCTCCTGCACGCTGCGGATCGCGCTGCTGAACGGCAGGCTCTCGCTGCCGCGGAAGAACAGGCCCTTGTTGACCTCGCCCTTGAGCGCGGCGACCAGCTGCGAGTCGATGCAGAACTGACCGGCTTTCTTGAGTCCGTCGCGCAGGCCGCATTGGGTCAGGCAGTGCAAGCCGATGGCGCAGCGGTTCGGGTCGGCCTTCGCCACGGCCTGCAGCTTCGATTCGCGCTTGAGGTAGTTGACGAGCCACGGGGTCTTCACCGCGCGCGCGGGCAGCCCGGCAACGCTCATGAAGGTGACGATGTCCTCGGGTTTCGCATCGAGCAGCACGCGCTTGAAGTTAGGGTGGGCGTCGCCTTCCTCGGTGACGGCAAACGGCGTGCCGACCTGCACCGCGGCGGCGCCCAGCGCCAGCGCCGCCAGCACTTTTTCGTGGCTGTTGATGCCGCCGCCGACGATGACGGGAATCTGCTCGCGCGCGATGCCCATGTCGTCAAACACCTTGAAGATGCCGGGCAGCACTTCGGCGAGGCCGAAGCGCGCGTTGGCGAGCTCGGCCGGGTTCGGCGCGCCGAGGTGGCCGCCTGCGTACTGCGGATGCTCGATCACCATGGCATCCGGCAAGCGTCCCTTGCGCGCCAGCTTCTTCAGCACGATGGCGGCGCCGCGCGCGTCCGACAGGATGGGGATCAGCGCAACCTCGGGATAGCCCTCGGTCAGTTCCGCCAGGTCGAGCGGCAACCCCGCCCCCATCACGATGGCCTGCGCGCCCGAGTCGCAGGCCTGCCGCACATAGGCCGGATGCGCATCCACCGCTTTCATCACGTTGACCGCCACCAGGCCATGGCCCGCAGCAATGTCGAGCGCGGCCCCGATCTCGCGATCCAGCGCGATGAAATTCAGCCGGTTGAGTTCGTCCTTGTCGCGGCAGTGTTTCCCCCGTTCGGTCAGATCGGCGTGGTGATGCCGCAGGTCGATGCTCGCAATCGTGCCCACCGCGCCGGCGCGCGCCACCGCACCGGCCAGCCGGTGCGCCGACACGCCCACCCCCATGCCGCCCTGGACGATGGGCAACAGGGCGCGGCCACGAATGGCAAATGATCTGGGCGTCGTCATGCCGATCCTGGAATCCTTGAAAAGCGATCATTATAGCAACTTGAAGACCCGCTTATCCCGATATGGCCATCAGCCCGTGTCTGCCTGACGTGCGCCGGGGGGTGCGGGATTGTCGATGCTTTGGCGTCCTGCAACCATGGCCCGCCCCGTGCGGGTATTCACCCGCCCAGCCTAAACGCCTACAATGCCGGGTCTTACTCGCTGGCCTCTTAACCGCATGTTCACCGGCATCATTCAATCCATCGGCCGCATCCACGAATTTGAAGCCCGCGGCGGCGACGCGCGCATGGTCATCATGGGCGGCGGGCTGGACTTCTCCGACGTGGCCTCCGGCGACAGCATCGCAGTCGACGGCGTCTGCCTGACCGCAGTGGCGCTGGCGCCCGACCGCTTCACCGTCGACGTTTCGGCCGAAACCCTGCGCGTCACCGCGGGCTTCGTCCCGGGCGCCGAGGTTAACCTGGAAAAGGCGCTGCGCCTGGCCGACCGTCTCGGCGGCCATCTGGTCTCCGGGCATGTCGACGGCGTCGGCGCCGTGCACCGATTCGCCCCGGTGGGCGAATCCCACCTGCTGGAAATCGACGCCCCGGCCGAACTCGCGCGCTACATCATCCGCAAGGGCTCGATCACGGTGAACGGCGTCTCGCTGACGGTCAACGCGGTCGCCGGCGCGCGCTTCGCGTTGAACCTCATCCCGCACACGCTGGAGATGACCACGCTCAAGCACCTGCAAGCCGGCAGCCGCGTCAACCTGGAAGTCGACATGATCGCGCGCTACGTCGAGCGCCTGGCCCAATTTATGCCAGCCCAATTCACCCATGCAACGGACAAAGACTAAATGAGCCTCGCCTCCACCCTGGAAATTATCGAAGAACTCAAGGCCGGCCGCATGGTCGTGCTGGTCGACGAGGAAGACCGCGAAAACGAGGGCGACCTGGTGATGGCCGCCGAGCATGTCACCCCAGACGCAATCAACTTCATGACCAAGTACGGGCGCGGCCTGATCTGCCTGACGCTGACCGACGACCGCTGCCGCCAGCTTGGCTTGAAGCAGATGGTGAGTGACAACCAGACGCCGCACGGTACCGCGTTCACCATCTCGATCGAGGCCGCCGAAGGCGTGACGACCGGGATCTCCGCCGCCGACCGCGCGGTGACCATCCAGGCGGCGGTGAAGCCTGATGCCAAGGCCACCGACATCATCCAGCCCGGCCACATCTTCCCGCTGCGCGCACAGCCCGGCGGCGTGCTGGTGCGCGCCGGGCACACCGAAGCCGGCTGCGACCTCGCCGGACTGGCGGGACTGGTTCCCGCCGCGGTGATCTGCGAAATCCTCAAGGACGACGGCACCATGGCGCGGCTGCCCGACCTGGTTCCGTTCGCGCAGGAGCACGGCCTGAAGATCGGCGCCATCGCCGACCTCATCCACTACCGCAACCAGACCGAAAGCCTGGTCGAGCGTGCGGCCGACCGCCTGATCCAGACCGTGTACGGCGCATTCCGCCTGATCGCCTACCGCGACAAGTGCGCCGGCGAAACCCACCTGGCGCTGGTCAAGGGCGAAATCCACGCCGACCGCGAAACCATGGTGCGCGTGCACGAGCCGCTTTCGGTGATGGACTTTCTCGATGTCACCGGCGGCGGCCATTCGTGGCCGATCATGGGCGCGATGGAGCGCATCGCCGAATCGCAGTCCGGCGTCATCGTGCTGCTGCATCGCCCCGAGACCGCCGACGCCCTGCTCGCTCGCATCAACCCGGCGCCCGTTGCCAGCCGCAAGTACGATCTGCGCGACTACGGCATCGGCGCGCAAATCCTGCGCGACCTCGGCGTCGGCAAAATGAAGCTGCTGAGCAGCCCGCGCAAGATGCCCGCCATGGACGGTTTCGGGCTGGAAGTCACCGGCTATTCTGAAAAAGCTTGACCCTATAAAGAGGAACGCATCATGGGAACCACCGACGACATCTCCGAGCTCGACCCCGTCTACCAGGGCAAGGGGCTCAAAATCGGCATCGTCATGAGCCGCTTCAACAAGGACATCTGCGAAGGCTTGCTGTCGGCCTGTGAACTCGAACTGGCCAAGCTCGGCGTCGCCAGCGAAGACGTGCTGCTGGTCGACGTGCCCGGTGCGCTGGAGCATCCGCTGGTGCTGCAGAAAATGGCGCAATCCGAGAAATTCGACGCCCTGATCGCCATCGGCGCGGTGGTGCGCGGCGACACCTACCATTTCGAGATCGTTTCGAACGAATCCGCGCGCGGCATCCTCGACGTGCAACTCGAAACCGGCGTGCCGATCGCCAACGCCATCCTGACCGTCGACACCGAGGAGCAGGCGCACTTCCGCATGGCCGAAAAAGGCCGCGATGCCGCCCGCGTGGCGATCGAAATGGCCAACCTGCTGAAACGACTCTGAGATGGCCGGCTCCCGCAAAATTGCCCGTGAATTCACCCTGCAGGGCGTGTACGCCTGGCTGGTTGGCGGCGCCGATGTCACGCTGATCATTGCCAACCTGAAGGACGACGAGCAGTTCAAGCGCGCCGACGAAACCTATTTCCGCACCCTGATCCACGGCGTGATCAAGGAAGAAGACATGCTGGGCGCGCGCGTCGCGCCCCTGCTCGACCGACCGCTCGCCGAACTCTCCCCTATCGAGCGCGGCATCCTGCTGATCGGCGCCTATGAACTGCTGCACTGCCCCGACGTGCCGTGGCGCGTCGCCATCAACGAAGGCGTCGAACTCGCCAAGAAATTCGGCGGCGCCGACGGCCACAAATACATCAACGGCGTGCTCGACAAACTGGCGCAGGATGTGCGCGCGGTGGAAATCGGGCATGCGAAAAGCAGGGGCTAGGGATCAGGATTCAGGGGTCAGGGAAAACCGAACGCCCTGAATTCGTACAACGCGGCGCAGCCGCACAACCCCCCCCTGAATCCTGGCCCCTGATCCCTGACCCCTGAAATGGAATTCGACCTCATCGCCCGCCACTTCACCCGCGCCACGCCCGGCGCGGTGCTGGGCGTGGGCGACGACTGCGCGCTCCTGGCACCGACGGCGGGGATGCAGCTGGCGGTGTCGTCCGACATGCTGCTTGAAGGCCGGCATTTTTCGCCGCAGGACAGCCCCGCCGGCATCGGCCACAAGTCGCTGGCGGTGAACCTGTCCGATCTCGCCGCGATGGGGGCGACGCCGCGCTGGGCAACGCTTTCCATCGCGCTTCCGGAAGCGGACGACGCCTGGCTCACCGCGTTTGCGCGCGGCTTTTTCCGCCTGGCCGACCTGCACGGCATCGAACTGGTCGGCGGCGACACCACGCGGGGCGCGCTGACGATCAGCATCACGGTGATCGGCGAGGTGCCGCCCGGCCAGGCGCTGCGCCGCGACGGCGCGCAGCCCGACGACGACGTCTGGGTGTCCGGCACGATCGGCTCGGCGGCCATGGCGCTGGCCTACCGCCAGGGCCGCCTGTCCATGGAGCAGGTCGACGCCGCCCGCGTGCTGCCCGCGCTCTACCTGCCGACGCCGCGGGTGGAACTCGGCATCGCGCTGCGCGGCGTCGCGTCGAGCGCGATCGACATTTCGGATGGTCTGTTGGCCGACCTCGGCCACATTCTGGAGCGTTCGCAGGTCGGCGCCAGACTCAAGTTCGCCGCCCTGCCGACGCTGCCGGCGGCGCAGGCCTATCTGCATCAAAAAGTGGCGCGCGACTGCGTGCTGGCGGGCGGCGACGACTACGAGCTTTGCTTCACCGCGCCCGCCGAGCGGCGCGACGCGGTGGCAGCCGCCGCGCAATCCGCGGGCGTCGCGGTGACCCGCATCGGCCGCACCGCCGCCGAGCCCGGGCTTTCCGTCATCGACGCCGACGGCCAGCGGATGCAATTCGACAAGACCGGCTATGACCACTTTGCGGCCTGATCTCAAGTTCCTGGTGGCGCATCCGGCGCACCTGATCGCGTTCGGCTTCGGCAGCGGGCTCGCACCGAAGGCGCCCGGCACCGTCGGCACCCTGCTAGGGCTGCCGCTGTACTGGCTGATCGTCGTCGTCGCGCCCGACCTGCCGAGCCGGATCATTCTGCTGATCGCCGCCTTCCTGCTCGGCGTCTGGGCCTGCGGCCGCAGCGGCCGCGCCCTGGGCGTCGCCGACCACGGCGGCATGGTGTGGGACGAAATCGTCGCCTTCGCGCTGGTGTTGCTGTTCACCCCGGCCGGCTGGCTATGGATGGCGCTGGCCTTTGCGCTGTTCCGCCTGTTCGATATCCTGAAACCCTGGCCGATCCGGCTCGCCGATACCCGCCTGAAAAACGGCTTCGGCGTCATGTTCGACGACCTGCTGGCGGCAGGCTACGCAATCGCCGCCCTGAAAGGACTGCAATGGCTCGTGTGAGCGACGAAGAACTGCACCAGCTCGCGGCCGAACTCGGCGACAAGCTCATCGCGCGCGGCTGGATGCTGGCCACCGCCGAATCCTGCACCGGCGGCTGGGCCGGGCAACTGCTCACCTCGCTGCCCGGCAGTTCGCAGTGGTACGAGCGCGGCTTCATCACCTACGCCAACGCCGCCAAGATCGAGATGCTCGGCGTGCCCCCCGAAGTCATCGACGAACACGGCGCTGTCTCCGAGGAAACCGCCAGCGCGATGGCGGCCGGCGCGCTGGCCCACAGCCACGCCCAGGCCACGCTCGCCATTTCAGGCATTGCCGGCCCCGGCGGCGGCACCCCGCAAAAGCCCGTCGGCCTGGTCTGCTACGGCTGGGCGCTGGAAGATGGCGCCGTCATGTCGTCCACCTGCCGCCTCGACGGCGACCGCGAGGAAATCCGCTCGCGCGCGGTGGCCGCGGCCATACGCGGGCTGATCGAGCTGCTTGGTTAGAGGTCAGGGGTCAGGGGTCAGGGGTCAGGGGTCAGGGGTCAGGGGTCAGGGGTCAGGGGTCAGCAAAAGTGTAGAGCGCCACCGTCCATTGAAAACGCGGCGAAGCCGCTCAAGGCCCCCTGAATCCTAGCCCCTGAATCCTGATTCCTAACTAAACGCCCACGCCGCGAACGGCTCGATCTCGTCCCGGTTCAGCAGCATCAGCTGGTAGGCGTTCGGGTTCAGCGTATGGTCCGGCGTGGTGTCGACGCTCAGGCGCTGCAGCACGTAGCCGAGCAGGGCGCGCCGCACGTTCACCTCGATGTCCTCTCCATTCGTGCCGTAATCCAGCAGCAGGCTCTCGCGCCTCGCCGCATCGAGGCCGGCATGGGGCGCAAGACGCACGCTAACCGTTTCTTCCCAGTCATCGTCATATTGCGCGCCCGATTCAGCCGGAATGTTCAGACATTCCGCCTCGACAATCCGCGACAGCACGAAGTCCCTGAAATCGCAGGTGTCCTCGCTGTATGCCCGCACATGCCAGCGCAGCCCGGTGTTGACCAGGGTATGCGGTTCCAGCACGCGCGCGGCGCCGCTCTCGCGCCGGGACAGGGAGCGGTAGCCGACGCGCAGCTTGCGCCGGCCGTGTATGGCGCGGGTGATCTGCGCCAGGGTCTGCTGGCCGGGCAGGCGGGCCGGCAGCGGCAGCGACGCGGTCGGCAGTCCGTAGATCAGCTCGCTCCCGTACGGTCCGTTCGCCACCGCCAGGTTGGCCGCGATGATCGGCAGCACCGCGGCGGGCGCGAGGTCGGCAAAGACGGCGCTGAAGCCCTTGCCCGGCACGAAGCCGAACACGCCGTGGTTGTAAACGAGGTTGCCGGGCGCCAGATCGCCGTAGAGCTTGAGGTCCTTGGTCGCAGCCGGGTCGGACAGGCCAAAGGCGCGGGCGACGTCGCTGCGGGTGACCACCCCGGTGTACCAGGCCATGACCTCGATGTATTGCAGCCGCTGGCGTGTCGCCCACTTCACATCCAGGCGCATTTTTTCTTTTGAAAACATATTCTTCGCTCCGGGCTGGCCGTTGTTGCGAAAATTATAGGGGCGGGGCGGGCCAGATACAAACAATTACGTCATACATTTTATGTAGGTGATATTTTTTATTGACATAATCAAATATACAACCTACAGTTCGTCCATCCCAACCCATTCAGGAGACGACCATGGCCACCCCCAGCATGACCGAAGACAAGATGAAGGCGCTCAGCGCCGCGCTGAGCCAGATCGACAAACAGTTCGGCAAGGGCTCGGTGATGCGCCTGGGCGACCACGACGTGTCGCGCGACATCCAGACCGTCTCCACCGGCTCGCTCGGCCTCGACATCGCGCTCGGCGTCGGCGGCCTGCCGCGCGGCCGCGTGGTTGAGATCTACGGCCCGGAATCATCGGGCAAAACCACGCTCACCCTGCAGGTGATCGCCGAAATGCAGAAAATGGGCGGCACCGCGGCCTTCATCGACGCCGAACACGCGCTTGATCCCACCTATGCCGGCAAGCTCGGCGTCGACGTCGACAACCTGCTGGTCTCGCAGCCCGACACCGGCGAGCAGGCGCTGGAAATCGCCGACATGCTGGTGCGCTCCGGCTCGGTCGACGTGGTCGTCATCGACTCGGTCGCCGCCTTGACGCCCAAAGCCGAAATCGAGGGCGAAATGGGCGACTCGCACATGGGCCTGCAGGCACGATTGATGAGCCAGGCGCTGCGGAAACTCACCGCCAACATCAAGCGTACCAACACCCTGGTCATCTTCATCAACCAGATCCGCATGAAAATCGGCGTCATGTTCGGCAGCCCCGAAACCACCACCGGCGGCAACGCGCTCAAGTTCTACGCCAGCGTGCGCCTCGACATCCGCCGCATCGGCGCGCTCAAGAAGGGCGACGAAATCATCGGCAACGAAACCAAGGTCAAGGTCGTCAAGAACAAGGTCGCTCCGCCGTTCAAGGAAGCCTTCTTCGACATCCTCTACGGCCAGGGCATCTCGCACGAAGGCGAAATCATCGAACTTGGCGTCGCCCACAAGTTCATCGACAAATCCGGCGCCTGGTACGCCTACAACGGCGAAAAAATCGGCCAGGGCAAGGACAACGCACGCGAATACCTGAAGGAACACCCGGAAATCGCGCAGGAAATCGAAGCCAGGGTCCGTGACGCCGTCGGCGTTCCCAACCCGTCCGCCGAAAGTGAAGCCGTCGCCTGAACCCGGCGAGCTGCGCGAGCGCGCCCTGCGCCTCTTGGCGCGGCGCGAGCACAGCCGCGCCGAACTCGTCCGCAAGCTGGAACGCGCGGGCTTTCTCCGCGACGACATCGCCCTCCTGCTCGACGCCTTCGAAGCGAAAAACTGGCTCTCCGACCGCCGCTTCGCCGAAAGCTACGTCGCCGACCACCGCGCCCGCGCCGGCAGCGTCAAGCTCGCCTACGACCTGCGCCAGCGCGGTGTCGGCGACAGCATCATCGAATCGGTACTGGGCGACAACCGCGACAGCGAACTCGAACGCGCGCGCGAAGTGTGGCGGAAGAAATTTGCCACTGCGCCCGCCGACGCGGCCGAAAAAGCCAAACAGATGCGCTTTTTGCAAAGCCGGGGCTTCACGCCCGAAGTGATCCGCCGCGCGATCCGCGGCGGGGAATGATCGGGCCAGGGATAATGGGTAAGGGGACCTATTGGCCTGCCGCTTTGAATAGCCCAACCCCGGCTGCCCTGGCCGCCTCCATCAACGCCGTATCCTGCGTCGCGATCGGAAGCTGCAAACGCAGGGCAAGCTCAAGATAGGCCGCGTCATAGCTCGTTAAATCATAGCGTAGCGCCAAGGTCAGAATCGCAGCGGGGCCCGGCGTGTCCCGGTCGACCATGATGGGCAACGCGGCAATCTGCTCGATGACCTCATGCGCTCCCTGCGCGTCAAGCGCGCCGCGCTTGCATGCCGATCTCAGCACATTGGCAAGTTCGAGTTGCCACAGGGCAGGCGCATGCGCCTGCTCATCCAGCAAGCGCGATGCGACTACCTCCGTGTAATCCGTGGCTTGGTTACCTATAAACCAGCCGCACACCACCGAATTGTCGACGACAAACGCCATCAATCCAGCCCGTCGCGAGCAATCGCCTTCAAGTCGCCTTCGATCGCCAGTCCGCTGCGTATCCGGCGCAACCGCTCCAGCGCCGAAGCAACACGCTGACGCTGGCCCGCCTCATCGGTCGCGAGAGCAGCCTCGGCCACCAGCCTCGCAACAGGCACCCCACGACGGGTAATCCTGACCTGATCCCCGTGTTCAACAGCGGCGATCAATTCCGAAAAACGGTTTTTAGCTTCATATACTGGAAGGGTTTTCATGGCTAGCTCTTCAATTTAAAATGGATAGCCTTATTATTCGCGCACTTGGGTGCTTGTCAAGCAAGGCGGAAATGGGTGCCCCTTTTCCCAACGAAAAGGCGAAAATGAAACGGAAATGGGGTGAAGGCGGAAATGGGGTCACACCGAAAATGGCACACCGAAAAGGCGAAAATGGGGTCAGACACCATTTATATCCTGGCACGAAAATGGGGTCAGACACCATTTATATCCCGCTTCCTCGGCCTTCCAACCCCCTTCGACGCCGCCCGCCTCTGCCCCAGCGCTTCAATCGCATCCCTGAACCGCTCGCTGCCCAACGCCCAGCCCTTATGCGTACAGTCACGGATTTCCGCCAGATCCCCCTGATCGATCACCGAAACGAATAGCGCCCGATAAGCCTCTTGCCTGGCCAAGTCATCCAGCCCCAACCGCATGTATTCCTCGTGCGGCGTCAGCCAGTCCGCATTCGGCCCGCCCTCGCCAAGCGCATTGCGCCGATAACTCGACCATGGGTAATCCTGCGGCGCGACCGCCATGCCGGCCCGTAGCGGATTCAACTCGATGTAGCGCATCAAGGTCAGCAGATAACGCTCGCTGTCCACCACCGTTGCCCGGTAGCGCCCTTCCCACAGCGTCCCGCTGCGTTTGTAGGTGTAATTGAAGTACTGCACGTAACGCCGCCCCACCGACTGGAACGTCTTGCCGATGCTGTCTTCCAGCGCAGGCGTCGCCAGCAGGTGGACATGATTCGTCATCCACACATAGGCATGAACCGCCAGCTCGTACTTGGCCGCCGCCTCGACCAGCGCATCGCGAAAGAACTGGTAATCCGCCTCCGCGGCAAATATTGCCTGCCGGTTGTTTCCGCGCTGGATGATGTGCTGCGGCTGGCCAGGTATCACGTAACGGGGAAGTCGCGCCATGGGTGTTTACCGAGGATGAAAATAAATCCATCATAGGGCAAATATCGTGTCTGACCCTATTCATTCCCGTTCGACCGGAATGAGCGGTCACGTTCACCGGAATACGCAGCAGTTGCACCGCGACGTAATTGCGCCTTCTTGCTATCCTTCATTCGGGCTGGCCTCGTAAGTGGTTTCAGGGTTTCGTTTCGCAACAAAATCCTATCACTTCGGGTTGCCGGTCCACCAAATTACGGGGCTTCACAGGGCGCGCAAGGGCTTAAAGGCTTAAACTTGCGGCATGAGTGTCTGACCCATTTTTAATTTTAGGATAAATATCGTGTCTGACCCCATTTATTGTTGTATTGTTGTAATTTTAGGATAAATATCGTGTCTGACCCCATTTATTGTTGACCCCATTTATTGTTCTGTAGCCACCCGAAACATCAAGGACTTTGAAGATTGCGGCATCGAACTGATCAATCCATTTGTATAAGCCGGGAAAATAATGGTGTCTGACCCCATTTATTTCGCCGGGGCTTCACAGGGCGCGCAAGGGCTTAAAGGCTTAAACTTGCGGCATGAGTGTCTGACCCATTTTTAATTTTAGGATAAATATCGTGTCTGACCCCATTTATTTTCACACGCCTTCAACCTGAGCGACGAAGATCTCGTCGAACGCTGGGCGGAGAATGTCGTCTGGCAATACTTCAGCGGCCAGGCCTACTACGAACCCAGGCTCCCTTGCGATGCCACCCAGGTGGGCCGCTTCCGCACCGCCATCGGTGAAGCCGGCGTCGAAGAACTGCT